>NZ_PTQZ01000267.1 GCF_002943415.1 Amnimonas aquatica
ACCAGATCGACGCGGGTGCCGGTCCACTTCAGTTCGCCGCTCTGGCGGTCACGTCCCTCGAACACCTCCTGGTTCTCCGAGGTCGCCTGCCACTGCGTGCCCATGTCGAGCAGGTTGACGAAGAAGTCGTTGGTCAGCGCGCCCGGCCGGGAGGTGAGCACGCCGTGCGCGGAGCCATCGACGTTGATGTTGATCGCGCGCAGGCCGCCGATCAGCACGGTCAGCTCCGGCGCGGTCAGCGTCAGCAACTGCGCCTTGTCGATCAGCAGGTGCTCGGCAGGCACGCTGTAGCGCCCCTTGAGGTAGTTGCGGAAGCCATCGGCGACCGGCTCCAGGAAGGCGAAGGACTCGACATCGGTCTGCGCCTGCGTGGCATCGGCGCGGCCGGCGGCGAACGGCACCCTCACCTCGTGGCCGGCATTGCGGGCGGCCTGTTCGATACCGGCGTTGCCCGCCAGCACGATCAGGTCGGCCAGCGACACCTGCCTGCCGCCGGTGGCCGATGCGTTGAACTCGGCGCGGATGCCTTCGAGGGCGGCGAGCACCCTGGCCAGCTGTTCCGGCTGGTTGGCCTCCCAGTCCTTCTGCGGCGCCAGGCGGATGCGCGCACCATTGGCGCCGCCGCGCTTGTCGCCACCGCGGAAGGTCGATGCCGATGCCCAGGCGGTGCCGACCAGCTCGGAGACCGTCAGGCCGGACGCCAGCACCCGGGCCTTGAGCGTGGCGGCATCGGCATCGCTGATCAGCGCGTGGCCGACCGGCGGCAGCGGATCCTGCCAGATCAGGTCCTCCTTCGGTGCCTCCGGGCCGAGGTAGCGCGACTTCGGGCCGAGGTCGCGGTGGGTCAGCTTGAACCAGGCGCGGGCGAAGGCTTCGGCGAAGGCTTGCGGGTTGTCCAGGAAGCGCCGCGAGATCTTCTCGTAGGCCGGGTCGAAGCGCAGCGACAGGTCGGTGGTCAGCATGGTCGGCAGACGCTTCTTCGACTTGTCGTGAGCATCGGGAATGATCTCCTCGGCGTCCCTGGCCACCCACTGGTGCGCACCGGCCGGGCTCTTCGTCAGCTGCCACTCGTACTTGAAGAGGATCTCGAAGAAATCGTTGCTCCAGCGCGCCGGCGTGGTGGTCCAGGTCACGTCGAGACCGCTGCCGATGGCATCCCCGGCCTTGCCGCTGCCGAAGTCGCTGGTCCAGCCCAGTCCCTGTTCCTCGAGACCGGCGGCCTCCGGTTCCGGGCCCTTGTGCGCTTCGGGGCCCGCGCCGTGGGTCTTGCCGAAGGTGTGGCCCCCGGCGATCAGCGCGACGGTCTCTTCATCGTCCATAGCCATGCGGCGGAAGGTCTCGCGGATGTCGCGCGCCGCTGCCAGCGGGTCGGGGTTGCCATCCGGGCCTTCCGGGTTGACGTAGATCAGGCCCATCTGCACGGCGGCCAGCGGGTTTTCGAGCTCGCGGTCGCCGGTGTAGCGGCTGTTCGGGCCGCCGCTCTTTTCCAGCCATTCGGTCTCGCGGCCCCAGTACACGTCCTGATCGGGCTCCCAGGTGTCGGCGCGGCCGCCGGCGAAGCCGAAGGTGCGGAAGCCCATGGTCTCCAGTGCCACATTGCCGGTGAGGATCAACAGGTCGGCCCAGGATATCCGCTGTCCGTACTTCTGCTTGATCGGCCACAGCAGGCGTCGCGACTTGTCGATGTTGACGTTGTCGGGCCAGCTGTTGAGCGGGGCGAAGCGCTGCTGGCCGCGGCCTGCGCCGCCGCGGCCGTCACCGACGCGGTAGGTGCCGGCGGAGTGCCAGGCCATGCGGACGAACTGCGGGCCGTAGTGGCCGAAGTCGGCCGGCCACCAGTCCTGGGAATCGGTCATCAGCTCGCGCAGGTCCTTCTTCAGGGCCTCGTAGTCGAGCTTGCCGAACTCCTTGGCGTAATCGAACGTCCCGCCCAG
>NZ_PTQZ01000268.1 GCF_002943415.1 Amnimonas aquatica
AGCCAGCCCTGGCGGGCGTGCTCGGCCTGCGCCTCCAGGCGCCGGACCTCGTCGCCCTGCTGACGGATCACGTCATCGAGGCGGGCGAGGAAATAGCGGGCCGCCTGCAGCCGCGACAGGTCGAGGACCTGCCCGTCGCCCTGCCCGGCGCGGTATTCGTCGCGGTAGTCGCGGAGCTGGCGCAGCTTGTCCTCGGCGATCGCCACCTGCCCGCGCGCGCGGCCCAGGGCATCCAGCGCCGCCTGTTCCTGGCGGGCCGCGAGACCGACCACCGGCTGCATGCGCTGCGAACGCTTCATGTCTCACCTCCGCCAGTCGCCATGCCGGCGCCTCCGGGCTCTGCCGGGAACAGCGCATCGAGCTGCGCCAGCGCCAGCGTCAAATCCACGGCTTCGTCGGTGGCCTGCTGCAAGTACTGGGCCATGAGCGGCTGCAGGCGGATGGCCTCGTCCAGGCGCGGGTCGCTGCCGCGCTGGTAGGCGCCGATGGCGATCAGGTCGCGGTTCTGCTGGTACAGCGCCCAGGTCTGGCGGAAGCGCCGCACCAGCTGCCGGTGCTCCTTGCCGATGATCTCGTTCATGGCGCGGCTGACCGACTGCTCGATGTCGATGGCCGGGTAGTGCCCGGCCTCGGCCAGTCGGCGCGTCAGCACGACATGGCCGTCGAGGATGGCGCGCGCCGAGTNGTCGCCGGCGGCTCGCCGACCGCGAGCGAGATCTCGCGCTGGGCCTGGGCGAAGCGCGTGAGCGAATCCATGAGCAGCAGCACCTGCTTGCCCTCGTCGCGGAACTGCTCGGCGATGGCGGTGGCGACCCAGGCCGCGCGCAGGCGCATCAGCGGCGAATGGTCGGCGGGCGTGGCCACCACCACGGCGCGGCGCATGCCCTCCTCGCCGAGGATGTGGTCGACGAATTCCTTCACTTCGCGGCCGCGCTCGCCGATCAGCCCCACCACCACCACGTCGGCGCTGGTGAAGCGGGTCATCATGCCCAGGGTCACGCTCTTGCCCACGCCGCTGCCGGCGAACAGGCCTAGGCGCTGGCCGCGGCCGACGCAGAGCAGGCCGTTGAGCGCGCGCAGGCCGACATCGAGCGGTTCGCGGATGGGGTTGCGCATGAGCGGATTCAGCGGCTCGGCCACCAGCGCCCGCCGCTGCGTGACCTGCAGCGGGCCCTTGCCGTCGAGCGGGCGCGAGGAAGCGTCGATGACGCGACCGAGCAGGGCAGCGCCCACCGGCACGCCGGCTTCGCTGCTGATCGGCCGCACGCGGGCATTGGGGCGGATGCCGGACAGCTCGCCGGTGGCCATGAGCTGCAGGCGGTCGCCGCTGAAGCCCACCACCTCGGTCTCCAGCCAGCCGCCATCGCTAGCCTCGACCAGGCAGCGCGAGCCCATCGCGGCCTTGATGCCCTCGGCTTCGATCATCATGCCGACGACACGACGCAGACGGCCCTCGGCGCGCAGCGGGAAATCACCGCCGGCCGCCTCGCGCAGGCCGGACAGATGCCCGGCCCAGCGCGCGGCCGAGGCCCGGGTGCCGACCGCACGCTTCGGGCCGGCCGGGGCGTTCACGCCTGCGGCTCCGCTGCCGGCGCGTCGAAGGCGGCCGCGCCCAGGCGGGCGACCACTTCCGCGATACGGGTCTCCAGCGTGGCATCGATACTGGCGCTGCCGCTTTCCAGCAGGCAGCCGCCACGGCTGATGCCGTCATCCTCGATCACCTGCCAGCTGGCCTCGTGCAGCTCGGGCAGGCCCTCGCCAATCAGGTGGGCGTCTTCCGGGTGCAGGTGCAGGCGCACCTTGCGACTTGCGGACGGCAGCTCGGCCAGCGCCTGGCGGATCACCGGCAGCACCAGCTCCGGGGTCGTGCGCAGCTCGGCATGGATGACCTGGCGCGCCAGTGCCAGCGCCAGCAAC
>NZ_PTQZ01000269.1 GCF_002943415.1 Amnimonas aquatica
CAGCCGAAGCCGGGCCTGGAAGAGACCTTCATGGCGCCGATCCTGGCACGCCTGTTCGGCGACTACCCGGAGCTGGACTACGTCGATGACCTGCGCCGGCAGCAGCTGCCCGCCAATATCTCGGTGAGTGAGTTCTTCCTCAAGTCCGGCGACTACCTGAAGAACGACACCGCGCAGCAGCAGTACATGGCCACGCACTACACGCACGCCGCGCGTGACATGCTGCTGCAGGGCGTCAACGTGGTGGCGCAGGCGGTGGCGGTGCGCGAGCGTGACGGCCGGCGCGAGTACTCGCTGTCCTGCAACCCGGACGTGACGCTGGACCTGCTGCCGCTGTTCGATGCCCTCGGCAGCCGCGTGTTCCGCATCCTCGTGGTCAACCGCGAACTGCCGTTCATGGAGAACGACGCCATCATCGATCAGGCGCGGGCCGATGCC
Organism: Amnimonas aquatica; assembly: GCF_002943415.1. Classification (GTDB taxonomy): domain Bacteria; phylum Pseudomonadota; class Gammaproteobacteria; order Pseudomonadales; family Moraxellaceae; genus Perlucidibaca; species Perlucidibaca aquatica_A. Next base: position 439 of record NZ_PTQZ01000269.1, read on the forward strand.
ATCGTCGACTGCCCGGAGGGCACGCACACCCTGTTCTGCGCCCCCAACACCGAGGTCGGGCTGGCCGACCACGCCATCGGCCTGCACGCGTCATCGCTGGTGCGCGACGGCGGCACGCTGCAGATCGGCATCGGCTCGCTGGGCGATGCCATCTGCCACGGACTGATCCTGCGCGACCGCCACAACGCCGACTACCAGGCGCTGCTCGCCGCGCTCGGCACGCAGCGCCGGCAGGACCAGCTCGGTCCCTTCCGCCGGGGCCTGTACGGCTGCAGCGAAATGTTCGTCAACGGCTTCATGAAGCTGATGCAGGCCGGCATCATCCGCCGCGCCGTGTATCCGCATGCCGGACTGCAGGAACTGCTCGACAGCGGCCGCCTCGGCGAGGCCGTGAGCCTGGACACGCTCGATGCCCTGCTCGCGCACGGCAGCCTGCGCCGCCACGTCGAGGCGGCCGACCTGGCGCTGCTGCAGCGGCTCGGCATTGTCCGCGACACGGTGACACTGGAGACCGGCGCGCCGGATGGCGACCAGCTGCTGTTCGCCGGCCACCGCGTGCCCGCGCGCCTCGACCATGACGCCACCCGCGCCGCGCTGGCCGCCGACGGCCTCGGCCAGCGCCTGCGCGGCGGCCACATCATGACCGGCGGCTTCTTCCTCGGCCCGCGCGACTTCTACCAGGCCCTGCGCGACCTCGACGACGACACCCGCGCGCGCATCAACATGACCGCCATCGGCTTCATCAACCAGCTCTACGGCCAGGAGGCGCTGGGCCGCGCGCAACGCCGCGATGCCAGTTTCATCAACACCTGCATGATGGTCACCCTGCTCGGCGCCGCCGTCTCCGACGGACTCGACAGCGGCCGCGTGGTCAGCGGCGTCGGCGGCCAGTACAACTTCGTCGCCATGTCGCACGCGCTGCCGGACGCGCAGTCCGTCCTCATGCTGCGCGCCAGCCGCCGCGGCGGCGACGGCGAGGTCAGCTCGAATATCGTCTGGCACTACGGCCACACCACCATTCCGCGCCACCTGCGCGATATCGTGATCACCGAGTACGGCATCGCCGACCTGCGCGGGCAGACCGACAGCGAAGTCATCAAGCGCCTGCTCGCCATCGCCGACTCGCGCTTCCAGGACGACCTGCTGGCGCAGGCGCGCGCCAACGGCAAGATCGACGCCGGCTGGCGCATTCCCGAGCACCAGCGCCGCAACCTGCCGGAAACGCTGGCGGAGCGGCTGCGACCGTTCCGCGCCCGCGACCTGCTGCCGGACTTTCCCTTCGGCACCGACCTGACGCCGGACGAGCTGGGCATCGCGAAAGTGCTGCGCCGCATGCAGACGCTGCAGCATGACAAGGTCGCCCTCGCCCGCGCGCTCTGGCAGGGGCGCGGCCGCGAGGCGCCGGCGGGCTGGCTGGCGCGCATGGGGCTGGAGCATCCGCAGGGCGTGCAGCAGACGTTGATG
>NZ_PTQZ01000027.1 GCF_002943415.1 Amnimonas aquatica
GTGGCTAATTCCCGTACGATACGTGCCCCTTTTCTGGGGGCGCCGAGCGCCTGCGCGAAGCTTCAGTAACCTGAGTTCAAGGTAAGTTCAATGCAAGATCAGTCGATCGTCAACGCGGGCCTCTACAGCCCGGATGAGTTTCGCGACAACTGCGGCTTCGGCCTCATCGCGCACATGCGTGGTGAGGCTGGACATCATCTGGTTCAGACGGCGATTCATTCGCTCAGTTGCATGCTTCACCGCGGCGCCATTGCCGCAGACGGAAAGACGGGGGACGGTTGCGGTCTCCTGCTCGCCATGCCCAAGGCCTTCTTCCGCACCGTCGCGCAGGAAGAGCTGGGCGTCACCCTCGACGACACGTTCGCGGCCGGTCTGGTATTCCTCAGCACAGACCCTGCACTCGCCGCCAACGCTCGCGAAATCCTCGGCAGGGAACTGGCCGCCGAAGGCCTGACGCTGGCCGGCTGGCGCAAGGTGCCGACCGACAACAGCATCCTGGGCGAAATCGCCCTGCGCTCCCTGCCGGTGTTCGAACAGGTGCTGGTCAACGCCGGCAGCCAGGACGAAGTCACCGTCAACCGCAAGCTGTTCCTCGCACGCCGCCGTGCCGAGCACCAGCTCAAGAGCGATCCGCTGTTCTACATCACCACGCTGTCGACCCAGGTCATCTCCTACAAGGGCCTGGTCATGCCGGCGGATCTGCCGAATTTCTACCTGGACCTGCGCGACGAGCGCATGGCCACGCACATCTGCGTGTTCCACCAGCGCTTCTCGACCAACACCATGCCGCGCTGGCCGCTGGCGCAGCCGTTCCGCTACCTGGCGCACAACGGCGAAATCAACACGGTCATGGGCAACCGCAACTGGGCCCTGGCGCGCACGCCGAAGTTCGTCCACCCGGACCTGCCCGGCCTGACCGAGCTGACCCCGCTGGTCAACCGCTCCGGTTCCGACTCCTCCAGCCTCGACAACATGCTGGAGATCCTGCTCGGCGGCGGCATGGACCTGTTCCGCGCCCTGCGCATGCTGGTGCCGCCGGCCTGGCAGAACGTCGAGTCCATGGACGCCGACCTGCGCGCGTTCTACGAATACAACTCCAAGCACATGGAAGCCTGGGACGGCCCCGCCGGTCTGGTCATCACCGACGGCCGCTACGCCGTCTGCATGCTCGACCGCAACGGCCTGCGTCCGGCGCGCTGGGTCATCACCAAGAACGGCTACATCACCCTGGCGTCGGAGATCGGCGTCTGGGACTACGCGCCGGAAGATGTCATTTCCAAGGGCCGCGTCGGTCCGGGCAAGATCATCGCCATCGACACCCAGACCGGCGAGCTGCTGGAAACCAAGGACATCGACGACCGCCTGAAGCAGGCCCAGCCCTACAAGCAGTGGCTGCGTGCCGAGGCGCGTCGCATCGAGACCGACAGCGAGCTGGAGAAGCAGCTGCTGGGCGGCGTCGACAAGGCCGACCTGAATACCTACCAGAAGATGTTCCTGGTCACTTTCGAAGAGCGTGACCAGATCATCCGTCCGCTCGCCGAGTCGGGCCAGGAAGCCGTCGGCTCCATGGGTGACGACACCCCCATGGCGGTGCTGTCGCAGCGCGTGCGCCACCTGTCCGACTACTTCCGCCAGCAGTTCGCGCAGGTCACCAACCCGCCGATCGACCCGCTGCGCGAAGCCATCGTGATGTCGCTGGAGACCTGCTTCGGTCCGGAGATGAATGTCTTCGAGGAGACCGCCGAGCACGCCCGCCGCGCCATCGTGTCGTCGCCGGTGCTGTCGCACAGCAAGTTCCGCCAGCTGCAGAACATCGACCTGCCCGGCTTCGGCGTCGAGATCATCGACCTCAACTACCCCGAGGAAGAGGGCCTGAAGGCCGCGCTGACGCGTGTCTGCGCCCAGGCCGAAGCCGCCGTGAAGGCCGGCCGCTCGCAGGTCATCCTGTCCGACCGCCAGCTGCAGCAGGGTCGCCTGCCGATCAACGCGCTGCTGGCCACCGGCGCCGTGCATCACCACCTGACCGGCACCGGCCTGCGCTGCGACTCCAACATCGTGGTGGAGACCGGCATCGCCCGTGATCCGCATCACTTCGCCACCCTGGTGGGTTTCGGCGCCACGGCGGTGTATCCGTACCTGGCCTACGACATCATCGCCGACATGGCGCGCAACGGCGAGATCCTCGGTGACCCGCTGGAGGCGCAGAGCTACTTCCGCAAGGGCATCGACAAGGGCCTGCTGAAGATCCTGTCGAAGATGGGCATCTCCACCGTGGCGTCCTACCGCGCCTCGCAGCTGTTCGAGGCTGTGGGCCTCGACAGCGATGTCGTCGACACCTGCTTCCGCGGCGTGCTCAGCCGCATCCAGGGCGCCGGTTTCGCCGAGCTGGAAGCCGATCAGAAGCTGCTCGCCGGCGATGCCTGGAAGAGCCGCAAGACGCTCGACCAGGGCGGCCTGCTCAAGTTCGTGTTCGGCAAGGAATACCACGCCTTCAACCCGGACGTGATCAACACCCTGCACACGGCCGTGCGTTCGGGCGATTACAAGGACTACCAGGCCTATGCCGACCTGGTGAACCACCGTCCGGTCGCCACCATCCGCGACCTGCTGGACCTGAAGCGCGCCGAGCAGCCGCTGGCCATCGACCAGGTCGAGCCGCTGGAGGCCATCCTCAAGCGCTTCGACTCCGCGGGCATGTCGCTGGGCGCGCTGTCGCCGGAAGCGCACGAGTCCATCGCCATCGCCATGAACACCCTGGGCGGGCGTTCGAACTCGGGCGAGGGCGGCGAGGATCCGGCGCGCTACGGCACGCTGCGCAACTCCAAGATCAAGCAGATCGCCTCCGGCCGCTTCGGCGTCACGCCGGCCTACCTGTCCAGCGCCGAGGTGCTGCAGATCAAGGTGGCCCAGGGCGCCAAGCCGGGCGAGGGCGGCCAGCTGCCGGGCGGCAAGGTCAACGCGCTGATCGCGCGCCTGCGCCACTCGGTGCCGGGCGTGACCCTGATCTCGCCGCCGCCGCACCACGACATCTACTCGATCGAGGACCTGTCGCAGCTGATCTTCGACCTCAAGCAGGTCAATCCGAAGGCGCTGGTGTCGGTGAAGCTGGTGTCCGGTCCGGGCGTGGGCACCATCGCCGCCGGCGTGGCCAAGGCCTATGCCGACCTGATCACCATCTCCGGCTATGACGGCGGCACCGCGGCGTCGCCGCTGTCGTCGATCCACTACGCCGGTTCGCCGTGGGAGCTGGGCCTGTCCGAGGCGCAGCAGGCGCTGCGCGCCAACGACCTGCGCAGCAAGGTGCGGGTGCAGACCGACGGCGGCCTGAAGACCGGCCTCGACGTGGTCAAGGCCGCCATCCTCGGTGCCGAGAGCTTCGGCTTCGGCTCCACGCCGATGATCGCGCTGGGCTGCAAGTACCTGCGCATCTGCCACCTCAACAACTGCGCCACCGGTGTCGCCACGCAGCAGGACAAGCTGCGCCAGGACCACTACATCGGCGAGCCGGAAATGCTGATGAACTTCTTCAAGTTCATCGCCGCCGAGACCCGCGAGTGGCTGGCCGTGCTGGGCGTGCCGTCGCTGGCCGAGCTGATCGGCCGCACCGACCTGCTCGACATCCTGCCCGGCAGCACCGGCAAGCATGCGCGCCTGGACCTGCGTCCGCTGCTGAAGAACGATCACATTCCGGCCGAAAAGCCGCAGTACTGCCTGCAGGAGCGCAACCAGCCGTTCGACCTCGGCATCCTCGCCGAGGAGATCGTCCAGGCCGTGCTGCCGGCGATCGAGGCCAAGGCGGGCGGCACTTTCGAGTTCCGCATCGGCAACTGCGACCGCTCCATCGGCGCCCGCGTGTCGGGCGAGATCGCCCAGCGCCACGGCGACCAGGGCATGGCCGACGCGCCCGTCACCCTGAAGTTCACCGGCACCGCCGGCCAGAGCTTCGGCGTGTGGAACGCCGGCGGTCTCAACCTGTACCTCGAAGGCGATGCCAACGACTATGTCGGCAAGGGCATGGCCGGCGGCCAGGTGGTGATCCGTCCGCCGCGCGGCGCCGCGTTCAAGTCGCAGGACACGGCCATCATCGGCAACACCTGCCTGTACGGCGCCACCGGCGGCAAGCTGCTGGCGGCGGGCACGGCCGGCGAGCGTTTCGCGGTGCGCAACTCGGGCTGCCACGCGGTCATCGAAGGCGCGGGCGACCACTGCTGCGAATACATGACCGGCGGCCTGGTGACGGTGCTGGGGCGGACCGGCCTGAACTTCGGCGCGGGCATGACCGGCGGCTTTGCCTATGTGCTCGACCTGGAGAACAATTTCTTCGATCGCTGCAACCACGAACTGATCGAGCTGCACCGCATCAGCACCGAGCCCATGGGCCCGCACCGCCAGCATCTCAAGTCCGTCCTGCAGGAGTATGTGCGTGAAACGGACAGTGACTGGGGGCGCCAGATCCTGGAGCAGTTCGATGAGTACCAGCGCAAGTTCTGGCTGGTGAAGCCGAAGGCGGCGAACATCAAGGAACTGCTGAAGAACACGGTGTCGAACCCGCAGTAAGCACGAACAGGTATTGAGGCAAGATCATGGCAGAACGCCTGAACAATGATTTCCAGTTCCTGGACGTGGCGCGCCAGGACCCGACGAAGAAGCCTATCGATGTGCGCAAGGCCGAATTCGTCGAGATCTATCACCCGTTCACCCAGCCCGAGGTGGAGGGGCAGTCGCATCGCTGTCTGGCCTGCGGCAACCCCTACTGCGAGTGGAAGTGCCCGGTGCACAACTACATTCCGAACTGGCTCAAGCTGATTTCGGAAGGTCGCATCTTCGAGGCGGCCGAGCTGTGCCACCAGACCAACACGCTGCCGGAAGTGTGCGGCCGTGTCTGCCCGCAGGATCGTCTCTGCGAGGGTGCCTGCACCCTCAATGACGGCTTCGGCGCGGTCACCATCGGCAACACCGAGAAGTACATCGTCGACACCGCCTTCGCCATGGGCTGGCGTCCGGACCTGTCGCACGTGAAGCCGACCGGCAAGCGCGTGGCCATCATCGGTGCCGGTCCGGCCGGCCTCGGCTGCGCCGACGTGCTGACCCGCAACGGCGTGAAGGCGGTGGTGTTCGACCGCAATCCGGAGATCGGCGGCCTGCTGACCTTCGGCATTCCCGAGTTCAAGATGGAAAAGACGGTCATGAGCCGTCGCCGCGAGATCTTCACCGGCATGGGCATCGAATTCCGCCTCAACACCGAGGTGGGCAAGGACGTGACCATGGCCGAGCTGCTGCAGGAGTTTGATGCCGTGTTCCTCGGCATGGGCACCTACACCTACATGAAGGGCGGCTTCCCGGGCGAGGACCTGCCGGGCGTTCATGACGCGCTGGACTTCCTGATCGCCAACGTGAACCGCAACCTGGGCTTCGAGAAGAGCCCGGCGGATTACATCGACATGGCCGGCAAGCAGGTTGTCGTGCTCGGTGGCGGCGATACCGCCATGGACTGCAACCGCACGTCCATCCGCCAGGGCGCGCGCAGCGTGGCCTGCGCCTACCGGCGCGACGAGGCCAACATGCCGGGCTCGGTGCGTGAAGTGAAGAACGCGCGTGAAGAAGGCGTGGAGTTCCTGTTCAACCGCCAGCCGGTGGAGATCGTCGGCGACGGCACCAAGGTCACCGGCGTGAAGGTGGTCGAGACCCAGCTCGGCGCGCCCGATGCCCGCGGCCGCCGCAGCCCGGAGCCGATTCCGGGCTCCGAGCAGATCCTGCCGGCCGATGCCGTGGTGCTGGCTTTCGGCTTCCGCCCCAGCCCGGCGCCGTGGTTCGCCGACATCGGCATCGACCTCGATGCTTCCGGTCGCGTCAAGGCGCCGGCCGAGGCCGAGTTCAGCTACCAGACCAGCAACCCCAAGGTCTTCGCCGGCGGCGACATGGTGCGCGGCTCCGACCTGGTGGTGACGGCGATCTGGGAAGGTCGTCAGGCCGCCGAGGGCATCCTCGACTTCCTCGACGTCTGAGGCCGGTTCGCGGACACGAACGCGGAAACGGAAAAGCCGGGCATTGCCCGGCTTTTTTCATGGCGGGCGCGGCGCCCGGCCGGTCACTTGCGGCAGTCGTTGCCCTTGGTGCGCCAGGTCAGGATGGTCTTCTGCTTGTCGACCTCGAAGTAGGTCTGGCAACGCAGGCTGCGGACATCGCTGCCGAAGCCGAAGCCGGTGAAGAAGCCCGAGTAGCGCCCGCCGGTGTAGATGCCGGTCTGCACGCTGGGGCCGCTCATGTAGGTGTCCTGGCGGTCCCAGACATAGACCACGTTGCCGCTCGGGGCCTCGAAGCTGCCGGACGGGTAGCCCCAGGCATCCATGACTGCGCTGATGTTCTTGCCGACCCAGGTCTGCAGTTCCGATTCGTAGCGTTCGCGTGTGGCGCAGCCGGCCAGGGTCAGCAGCACGGCGGTGAGGGCGAAAAGTCGCATGCGGTTCATGACGGGCTCCCGGTCGTGTGGCACGACCTCCACGGTTGTTTTTGCCGCGCAGGCGGCATCCGGGGCAGAAAACGCCGCACGGGGTCCGGTCGCCTACAGCAGTCCGTCCGCGGACTGCGGCTTTGGTCGCAGGCATCTGCGACGCTCCGACGATGACCCTCGCGGCATCCTGCCCTGCTCCGGCTGCTACAATAGCGCCGCCTTCGTCACCGGAACAGAGCATCAGCCGCCATGTCTTCCCTGGAAAAGCCCGACCTGAAGAACGACCGCTTCCTGCGCGCCCTGCTGCGCCAGCCGGTGGACCGCACGCCGGTGTGGATGATGCGCCAGGCCGGGCGCTACCTGCCGGAGTACCGCGCCACGCGCGCGCAGGCCGGCGACTTCATGAAGCTGATGATGAACCCGCAGCTCGCCTGCGAGGTCACGCTGCAGCCGCTGGAGCGTTACCCGCTGGATGCCGCCATCCTGTTCTCCGACATCCTCACCATTCCCGACGCCATGGGGCTGGGACTGTATTTCGAGACCGGCGAAGGTCCGCGCTTCCGCCGCACCGTGACCTCTCAGGCCGATGTCGATGCCCTGCCGCTGCCCGATCCCGAGGCGGACCTGGGCTATGTCATGGATGCCGTGCGCACCATCCGCCGCGAGCTGAATGGCCGCGTGCCGCTGATCGGTTTCGCCGGCAGCCCGTGGACGCTGGCCACCTACATGGTCGAGGGCGGCTCCTCGCGTGACTTTCGCGCTGCCAAGACGCTCATGGTGACGCAGCCGGCGGTCCTGCACGCGCTGCTCGACAAGCTCGCGCAATCGGTCACGTCCTACCTGAACGCGCAGATCCGCGCCGGGGCCCAGGCGGTGCAGATCTTCGACTCCTGGGGCGGTGCGCTGTCGCACGCGGCTTACCGCGAGTTCTCGCTGGCCTACATGCGGCAGATCGTCGACGGCCTGATCCGCGACCATGACGGTCGCCGGGTGCCGGTGATCCTGTTCACCAAGGGCGGCGGCCAGTGGCTGGAGGCCATGGCCGACACCGGTGCCGACGCCCTCGGCTTGGACTGGACCACCGATCTCGGCCAGGCGCGCCAGCGCGTCGGCGCCCGTGTCGCGCTGCAGGGCAACATGGACCCGGCCATGCTCTACGCGCCGCCGGCACGTATCCGCGACGAGGTCGCGCGCATCCTCGCCAGCCACGCCGGGGTCTGGACCCCGGACCTGGGTGCCACCGCCGGCAGCGGCCATGTCTTCAACCTCGGCCACGGCATCGAGCAGCACGTCGATCCGGCGCACGCCGGGGCGTTCATCGAGGCGGTGGTCGAGCTGTCGGCGCGCTATCACTGATCGCGGCGGCATCCGCTACACTGGCGTGAAGACCACACCATGACCCGGGGAGCCGCGCCCGCATGAACCTGTTTTCCAGTGCCCGCGAATTCGGCCGCCTGCGCGAGCTGATCGGCATCCTGCTCAAGTACGGCTTCGACGACATCGTGCGCTGGCTGCACCTGGAAGGGCGCGCCGGCCTGCTCAAGCGCTGGCTCCGCCAGGACCTGCCGCCGGAGATCCGGCGCCTGCCCAGCGAGGCGCGTGCGCGCCTGGCGCTGGAGGAGATGGGGCCGACCTTCGTCAAGCTCGGCCAGATCCTCGCCACCCGTGTCGATCTGCTGCCATCCGAATGGATCACCGAACTGGAGAAACTGCAGGACCAGGCCGCCGCCCTGCCGTTCGCCCAGCTCAAGCCGCAGCTGGAGCGCAGCCTGGGCGCCAAGGTCGAGACCTGCTTCCGCCATATCGACGAGGCGCCGGTGGGCACGGCCTCCATGGCCCAGGTCTATCGCGCGGTCACGCAGATGGGCGAGCAGGTGGTGCTGAAGATCCGCCGCCCCGGCGTCGAAGCCAAGATCCAGGCCGACCTGCGCCTGCTGCACAAGCTGGCCGAGATCGCCGAGGCGCAGTCGGCGGAACTGCGGCGCTACCAGCCGGTGGATGTCATCCGCGAGTTCGAGGCGTCGCTGCTGCGCGAGCTGGATTTCAGTGTCGAGGCGCGTTCCGCCGACCGCATGCGCGAGAACCTGCGCGCGCTGGACTGGGTGGTGGTGCCGCGCATCTACTGGCAGTGGACCTGTGACGACCTCAATGTGCAGGAGTTCATCAACGGCATTCCGGCCAAGAACATCGAGGCCATGGACCGCGCCGGCATGGACCGAAAGCTGATCGCCCGTCGCGGCGCCCGCGCGGTGTGGAAGATGATGCTGGAAGACGGCCTGTTCCATGCCGACCCGCACCCGGGCAACTTCCTGATCCTGCCCGGCAACCGCATCGCCATGCTCGACTACGGCATGGTCGGGCGCCTGACCGCGACCCGGCGCGACCAGCTCATCCGCCTGATCCGCGGCGTCGCGCTGCAGGAGCCGGACACGGTGACGCAGGTGCTGGTGGAGTGGTCGGCGGGGCGCTACATCAACCGCGAAGGCCTGCTCGCCGAGGTCACCAACCTGATCGAGCAGTTCGACGGCGTGCCCATGGCCGAGCTCGACCTGACCGCGCTGCTCAATGCCGTGGCGGCCATCCTGCGCAATTACAACCTGCGCCTGCCCAGCGAGCTGACGCTGCTGGCCAAGGCCTGCGTCACCCTGGAGGGCTTCGGGCGCCTGATCGATCCCGGCTTCCAGCTCATGGACGAAGCCATGCCGCTGCTGCGCAAGACCCTCGCCAACCGCTACAGCCCGAAGGTGCTGGCGCGCGCCGTGCGCTCACGCGCGCTCGACGCGGTGGAGCGTCTGTACCACCCGGGTGCGGTGCCGAACGGCAACGGCCATGGCGGCTACGCCGGTCCACCGCCGATGCAGATCGAGGAACTCTCGCGCCTGGTCAACCGGCTGGAGCGCGCCAGTCATCGCCAGGCGCGCGCGGTCCTGCTCGCCGGCCTGTTCCTGGTCAGCGGACTGATGCTGCAGCTGGAGGGCGGGCCGCAGTTCCTGGGCATGCACGTGCTGGGACTGATCAGCCTGATCGGCTGCACCGGCTACTGGATCTGGATGCTGACCCAGCTCTGGTGGACCGAGCGCGGCCACCGAGACTGAGCCCCTGCGCACCGGCTGGTCGGGGAGCAGGGCGCGTCCGGTCAAGGCCGCGCCCTGGTGGTTCGCAGCTCAGAGCGGGCTGACGCGGGGCTCGGGGAAAACCATTTCGAAGCGCGGAATCTCGAACGCGGCGATGCAGCGGCCGCGTGCCAGGTCCGGGAACTGCGCCGGATTGAAGCGCCAGCCCTCCACCTTGGCCCAGCGCAGGCGGCCTTTCGCGCTCGGCGCCAGCGTGAACTGGCGACCTTCCCAATGCTGCGACAGCGTGCGCAGCGCCGCCGGCACCCAGTTGCCCGGCATGGGCAGCGACGGGCCGCGCGGCCGCAGCGTCAGCTCGGCGATGAAGTCGCCGTCCTCCGCGGTCAGGCGGGCCTGGTCCGTGCCATCCGGCAGTCCGTAGCGCATGTCGAAATCGCAGCGGTCCTTGGGAATGCCCCAGTTGCGGCGGCCGTTGTGCACCGACTCCCAGCTTGACACGAAGATGCGCGAAATGCTGGGGTGGCGCTGGTTGCCGAAGCGGAAGCTGCCGGGAATGAACAGCAGCTCCTGATAGGGGCCGGCGGGGCTGCTGGCGTAGTCGACCAGCATGACCAGCGCCACCGCGCCCTTGCGGCTGGCGCGCAGGCTGTCCGGGGTCCAGGGGTCGCTGTCGAGCACGTCATCCGGCATTTTCACCGCCAGGATGTAGCCGCGTCCGTGCAGCAGCCAGGGCGCGGGGGCATCGGCAATGCCAGCGGGAACGGGCTGGGGCGCGTAGCGTGTGATGGTCATGGGCAGGGCTCCGGGCGGCCGGCAGGGCCGCCCATCGGTCAATGATGGCTGCCGATGCTCCATTTTTGTGACCAGTCAGTCAATGGCTTTGGCGGAAATTACCCGCCGAGGGTCTCCCAGCGCTCCAGCAGATGCAGCAGGCGCTCGTCGATTTCGCCCAGTCGCTGCGACAGGGCGGTGGCACGGGCGGCATCGCTGACGAACAGCGAGCCGTCCGCGAGGGCGGCACCGGCCTCGGCCTGCTCCGCCTCGAGCGCGGCGATCTCCTCGGGAATGGCGTCCAGCTCGCGCTGTTCCTTGTAGCTCAGCTTGCGCTTCGCCGGCGCGGTTGCCGGAGTCGGCGCCGCGGCCGCCACCGGGGCGGCGGGTCTGCCCGGCAGTGACACCGCAGTCTGGGCCGGACGCTGGCGCAGCCAGTCGTCGTAGCCGCCGACGTACTCGTTGATCGCGCCGTCGCCCTCGAACACCCAGGTGCTGGTCACCACCTCGTTGAGGAAGGCGCGGTCATGGCTGATCACCAGCAGTGTGCCCTGGTAGCCGACCAGCAGCTCTTCGAGCAGTTCCAGGGTCTCGACATCGAGATCGTTGGTGGGCTCGTCCAGGATCAGCAGATTGGTCGGGCGGGTGAACAGCTTGGCCAGCAGCAGGCGGTTGCGCTCGCCGCCGGACAGCGCCTTCACCGGCGTGCGTGCGCGCTGCGGCGAGAACAGGAAGTCCTGCAGGTACGACAGCGCGTGCTTGCGCTGGCCATTGATCTCGATGAAGTCGGAGCCCTCGACCACGTTGTCGATGACGCTGGCCTCGGGGTCGAGCTGGGCGCGCAGCTGGTCGAAGTAGGCGACCTGCAGCATGGTGCCGTGGCGGACGCTGCCGGCATCGGGCGCGATCTTCTGCAGCAGCAGGTTGATCAGCGTGGTCTTGCCGACGCCGTTGTCGCCGATCAGGCCGATCTTGTCGCCGCGCATGACCACGGCGTTGAAGTCACGGACCAGTGCCAGGCCGCCCAGCGTCTTGCACAGGCCGGTGGCTTCCAGCACCAGCTTGCCCGAGCGCTCGGCGTCGCTGATCACCAGCTTGGCGTTGCCGGTGCGCTCGCGGCGCGCGGCACGGTCGCGGCGCAGCTGCTCGAGCGCGCGCACGCGGCCCTCGTTGCGGGTGCGGCGGGCCTTGATGCCCTGGCGGATCCAGACCTCCTCCTGCGCCAGCTTCTTGTCGAAGACGGTGCTCTGGTGTTCCTCGGCGATCAGCTGGGCCTCCTTGTGCTCGAGGTAGGCCGTGTAGCTGCCGGGAAAGCTGCGCAAGGTGCCGCGATCCAGTTCGACGATGCGGGTCGCCACCGTGCCGAGGAAGCTGCGGTCATGGGTGATGAACAGCAGGGTGCCGTTCCAGCCCAGCAGGAACTGCTCGATCCAGGTGATGGAGCGGATATCCAGATGGTTGGTCGGCTCGTCCAGCAGCAGGATGTCGGGTTCGGTGATCAGCGCGCGCGCCAGCAGCACGCGGCGCTTGCGGCCGCCGGACAGGCTGGCGAACTCGCCGTAGGGGTCGAGCTCCAGGCGCGTGGTGATCTTGGCGACTTTGGTCTGGATTTCCCAGTCTTCCAGGTGGCCGACCATGTCCGGATGCTCCTGCAGGCCGCCGGCGACGATGTCCTCCACCGTGCCGGCCCAGTCGCGCGGCACTTCCTGCATCATGGTGGCGATGCGCAGGCCCTGCTGGCGCACGATCTCGCCGCCATCGGGCGTGATCTCGCCGGCAATCACCTTGAGCAGGGTCGACTTGCCTTCGCCGTTGCGGCCGATGATGCAGACGCGCTCGCCGCGCTCCAGGCTGAACGCGGTCTTGTCGAGCAGGTGCGGGCCGCCGAAGGCGACCGAGACATCACGCAGGGAAAGCAGGGCCATGACACCACGCCGGAGCAGTAACGGAAGGGCGCGCAGTCTAGCAGATGCCCGCTGCCGGCATCTGCTAGACTGCGCGCGACTCAACAGCAGGGCCGGGCTCAAGGCCGGGAGCGCACATCTATGGA
>NZ_PTQZ01000270.1 GCF_002943415.1 Amnimonas aquatica
TGTCGACCTGCTGTCCGGGGCGCCCGTGCTCCACGCCCCAGACCAGGTCGGTGCAGGGCAGGCCGTGGTCATCGGTCACTTCCCGGCGGCGCAGGCGGTTGATGCCGTTGATCAGCCGTTCGTAATGCTGCAGGCGCTCCAGCGCCGCGCCCACGGTGCCGCAGGACTGCAGCACGTAACCCAGCAGGCCCAGATGCGCCGGCGTGAAGCGCTGGCCCAGGCGCAGGCCGAGGTCGGGCTGGCGCAGCCGCTCGGCGGCGGCTTCCAGCACCTCGCGCCAGGCGCGCACCGGCATCACCGGCGTGTCGCCGGCGGCGAGCTGGCGCAGGGCCTCGCCGCCGGGCAGACCGGCCGCGTCCAGCCCGTGCTCGCCCAGGTAGTCGGTGAGCAGGCCGAAGTAGGCGATGCTCAGGTAGCCGCTGACGTTATGCGTGTTGTTCGTCGTCATGGCGACAAGTGTCAAAAAATAGGCCGGTTTCGTCAAGTCGAAGGGCTTGCGCATGGCTATCCTGCCGCCATACGACAAGTGAGGGTATGGTCATGCAGGAAACCATGCAGGAAATCGTCCGCTGGCTGGAGCAGATCACCGGCTTCCCGGTGGACACCAAGCAGATCATCCTGATCGGGCTCACGCCGCTGTTCCTGGGCGCGTTCTTCGTCGAGTGGCGGGTCATGCTGAAGCGCGGCCAGGACAAGTACTTCAAGGGCCAGCTCATGCCCATCCTGACCAACATGAACCTGGGTGCCGCCTACCAGGCCTTCGAGCTGGTCGTGCACGCGCTGTTGTTCATGTACGCCATGCACTGGGTCTACGACCACCGTTTCTTCGACGTGCCGGTGAACGCCTGGACCATCGTGCCCTTGTTCATCCTGCTCGAGCTCTGCTACTACGTCTTCCACCGCACCAGCCACCGCGTGCGCTGGTTCTGGTGCGCCCACGTCGTGCACCACAGCGGCGAGCACATGACGCTGAGCACGGCCATGCGCCAGAGCATGCTCTACTCGCTGACCGGCTACTGGCTGTTCTTCACCCCGCTCATGCTGCTCGGCGTGACTCCGGAGATGACCCTGGCCATGTACGCGGTGAACCTGGCCTACCAGTTCTTCGTGCACACCGAATCCGTGCGCAAGCTGCCGCGCTGGGTCGAATACGTGTTCGTGACGCCATCGCACCACCGCGTCCACCATGCCCGCAACCCGCAATACATCGACAAGAACTACGGCGGCGTGCTGATCATCTTCGATCGCTGGTTCGGCACCTTCGCCGAGGAAGTCGAGCCGGTGGAATACGGCATCGTGCGTCAGGTGCGCAGCAACAACATCATCACCCTGAACCTGCACGAGTTCATCGACATGATGAAGGATGTCATGAGGCCCGGCCCGCTGTGGCAGCGCCTCAGGCACATCTGGGCGCCGCCGGAGTGGGAGCGCCCGGGCACGGAGAAGGTCGCCGGCCCGGAAAAGGGTTGAGTGATGGCAGGGCCGCAGCGATGCGGCCCTGTCGTTTCCGGCGTTTCCGGCATACGTCAGCGCAGGGGCTAGCGGATGCCTGGCGCCGAGGACGATGGATTGCCGAAGTAACCGCCGCGGCTGCGGTTCTGCTGGCTGCCCTGATTGAGCGTTTCCGAGAAGGTGTTGACCGCCTCGCTGATGGTCTGCCTGCGGTTGTGGCTTTCCACCGCCTCATTGAGCTGGGCAATCTCGTTGTCGAGTCGCCTGAGCAGGGCGGGAATGGTGTTTTCCTGCACCGCTTGGTGCGCATCGCGCGTGCTGCGGGCGCTGCTGACGGCACTGGCCGGGATCAGGTTGCTGGCGCGGGTCCAAGTCTCGTCGGCAATGCAGCCGCTGCCGCGGTTGCGCGAGCAGCGCT
>NZ_PTQZ01000271.1 GCF_002943415.1 Amnimonas aquatica
GCGTTGGACAGGAAGGCCAGCGGGGTTTCGCCCAGCGCATCGTTGAGCGCGCCGGTCAGCGGGTCGACCACCGGGTCCAGCAGGCCGGTCACCGGCGCCAGGACGTCGCCCAGAGGTTCGGTGATGATGCCCAGCGGGTTGTCGCCGCCCGGCAGCGACGGCAGGTCGCCACCGCCGGTGCCGCCGCCGATCGGCAGGCTGCCGTCGGCGACCGTGCGATCCGGACCGCCGGCCTTCAGCTCGGTGCAGACATCACGCACTTCCAGCGAAGTGCCGAGGTCGACAGCCAGGCCGCCGCCCACGGTGATGGACAGCTTCTGGAACGGCTTGCTGGCGTAACCGCCGATGACATAGACAGGCGTGTCGTTGATCAGGTTGTCGACACCCAGCGGGTCGGAATTGCCGTCGTAGCCGAAGCTCAGCAGCTCGAGGGCGAAGCCGCCGGACTGCTCGACGCCGCCGAAGGTGTCGCCGCCATCGGTCGTCACCGTGATGGCCTTGGCCAGGCTGAGCTCGACCAGGCTGCGCGGCACGCGGATCGCGAACGAGGCGAGCTTGCCGGCCGGCTGCAGCGTCGGCAGCGTCACCTCGACCCCGACCTGGCCGGTCAGCGCGCCATCGGTGAACAGGCTGTCGGCCAGCGCCACGGCGTTGTTGACCTTGGTGAAGGTGGTGAAGTTGCCGTCAGCGGCCGAGGCCGGAGAGTCCACGCCGCAGAGCTCGACCACTGCACCGTTCAGCAGCACTTTGCTGATGGTGCAGAGCAGGCCGGTCTGGATCGGCTTCACCGTGCTCGAGGCCGGCGCGCCGGCGGTGCAGCTGTAGCCGGTCTTGATGTCGCCAGGGGCCGGGCAGGCGCCGAAGGCGGTGCCGTCGCCGCAGGTGAAGCTGGTGTCGCAGGCGTCACCGATGCCGTCCTTGTCGCTGTCGAGCTGGTCGTTGTTCGGTACCAGCGGGCAGTTGTCATCGACATCGGCGACATTATCGCCATCGTAGTTGTCGTCGCAGGCGTCACCGATGCCGTCCTTGTCGAAGTCGGCCTGATCCGGATTCCCGATCAGCGGGCAGTTGTCCTGCGCGTTCGGCACGCCATCGTTGTCGGCGTCAGGGTCGCAGTCATTGCCAAGACCGTCGCCATCCGTGTCCACCTGGGGCAGCGGGTTCAGCGGGCAGAGATCGTCAGCGTCGTTGATGCCATCGTTGTCGCTGTCCCTGCAGGCATCGCCCGGGCCCTGGTCACGGCTGTTTTCCTGGCCTGGGTTGGCAATCAGCGGGCAGTTGTCGATGTTGTCGGCAATGCCGTCGCCATCGCTGTCGGTCATGCAGGCATCGCCGACGCCATCGCCATCGCCATCTTCCTGTCCGGGGTTGGCGACCAGCGGGCAGTTGTCATTGGCATTCGGCGTGCCATCGCCATCGGCATCGGCATCGCAGGCATCACCGATGCCGTCACCGTCGGAGTCCTTCTGGTCGAAGTTGGGAACGGCGGGGCAGTTGTCGGCCAGGTCTGCGGTGCCGTCCTTGTCGGAGTCGTCACAGGCATCGCCGATGCCGTCACCGTCGGTGTCTTTCTGGTCGAGGTTCTTGATGGTCGGGCAGTTGTCCGTTCCGTTGGGAACGCCGTCACCATCAAGGTCGTTGGCGCAGACGGCGCCGGTGCCGGGAACGAGCGGGCAGCTGTCGCTGCCATTGGGCACGCCGTCGCCGTCCATGTCGGGATCGCAGGCGTCGCCGATGCCATCATTGTCGGCATCTTCCTGCAGCGGATTGTTGTGGAGCGGGCAGTTGTCATTGATGTCCAGGATGCCGTCCTTGTCCAGGTCCTGGCAGGCATTGCCAATGCCGTTCTGGTCGGTGTCGGCCTGATCC
>NZ_PTQZ01000272.1 GCF_002943415.1 Amnimonas aquatica
AGCCATGGCCGGAAAAGAAAAAGGGCAGCCTGCAGGCTGCCCTTTTTCTTGCTGAT
Source organism: Amnimonas aquatica (assembly GCF_002943415.1). GTDB lineage: Bacteria > Pseudomonadota > Gammaproteobacteria > Pseudomonadales > Moraxellaceae > Perlucidibaca > Perlucidibaca aquatica_A. The sequence continues at coordinate 57 of NZ_PTQZ01000272.1, forward strand.
GATGGTGCCGGATATAGGAGTCGAACCTACGACCTTCGCATTACGAATGCGCTGCTCTACCAACTGAGCTAATCCGGCACGGACGCAGGCAGCAGCCTGCGTGGCCGGCGATTCTAGCGAGGCAGCCCGCGACTGACAAGCGCGTGCCGCCCCACACCCTGCATCCCTGCAGCCCTGCCGCGCCGGATTTCTCCGCCCGACTGGCGAAACCCGGCGGGCGTGCCTAGCTTTCCTCCTGTGTCTGCGCTGCAGCACAGGAAGCGCCCCGTCAGGGGACGTCACGGCAAGGAGGCCACCCACATGCACCAGTACAGGAACATCCCGACACGACACCCGCGGCAGGGCTTCAGCCTCATCGAGCTGATGATCGTCATCGCCATCATCGCCGTGCTTTCTGCGGTGGCCGTGCCCCGCTACCAGGACTATGTCACCCGCGCACGCTGGAGCGTCAACCTGAGCCAGCTCGAGCCGCTGAAACTGGCCATCGCCGAATGCCTGCAGCAGGAAGGCGGCCTGCCCGGCGCCTGCGACACCGCCACCAAGCTCGGACTCGCCGATCTGCCCACGCCCCAGCATGCGGCCTCGGCCGCGAGCCTGGCCAGCAGCGGCAGCGACAGCCTGCGCATCACGCTGGACGGCACCGCAGCGGCCGGCGGATGCCGGGTGACGCTCACCGCATCCACCAGTGACGACACCCTGCACTGGCAACTGGCCAACGCCGCACAGGGCGCAGAGCCGGCCTGCACCCGCCGCCACACCGGTGTCGGCAGCTGAGCCGCCGGCCATGCATCCGGCCCCCGTCATGACGCCCGCGCACGATCACGAGGTCGCGGACTGGGTGGACCGCCTGCTGGCGCAGGCACGGGCGCTGGGCGCCTCCGACCTGCACGTCGACCCGCAGGCCGACGGCGCACTGCTGCGACTGCGCATCCACGGCATGCTCAGCGACTGGCAGCACGTGCCGCCGGCGTGGCAGCCGCGACTGGTGGCTCGCATCAAGGTCATGGCGCACATGGACATGGCGGAAAGGCGGCTGCCACAGGATGGCCGCCTGCATGACACCCGGCTGGGCGACATCCGTGTCGCCAGCCTGCCCGTCCTGCACGGCGAGAAGCTATGCCTGCGTCTGTCGCCACCGACGCCAGCCAGCGGCCTGGAGGCCCTGCAGCTGCCGGCGCAGGCCAGGCGCCTGCTCGAACATGCCATCGCCGGTCCGGACGGGCTGGTCCTGATCACCGGTCCGACCGGTTCCGGCAAGACCACCACGCTGTATGCCTGCCTGCAGGCCCTCAACGGCCGCGACCGCCACATCGCGACCGTGGAGGACCCGGTGGAGCGCATCATCGACGGCATCAGCCAGAGCGCCACGCAGCCACGCATCGGACTGGACTTCGCCTCCATGCTGCGGGCCCTGCTGCGCCAGGATCCCGACATCCTCATGGTCGGGGAGATCCGCGACCGCGAGACCGCCGACATGGCCATGCAGGCGGCGGAAACCGGCCACCTCGTGCTCTCCACCCTGCACACCGGCAGCGCGCTGGAAGCGCTGACCCGGCTGCGCCACCTCGGCCTAGCCGACTACCTGATCGCCGCCAACCTGCGGCTGGTACTGGCCCAGCGCCTGCTTCGCCGCCTGTGCCGGCACTGCCGGGGCGGCGGCAATGGCTGCCCGGCATGCATCGACGGTCATGACGGTCGCATCGGCATCTACGAGGCCCTGCCGGTTTCCGCCGGACTGGGCAGTGCCTGGATGGCCGGCGCGGACGAGCACCAGCTCAGGCACCTCCTGCGCGACACCGGCTGGCA
>NZ_PTQZ01000273.1 GCF_002943415.1 Amnimonas aquatica
CATCGGCAGCCTGCTCCGGCACCCGCGCGATGACGCGGCGCTCGTCCCGGCCATCACGCCGCCGCGACAGCACCAGCGCCTGCGCGTCCACGCGCGTGATGCGCTCCTCGTGCACGCCGCCGGCGAGCCGGTAACGCATGACCGGCACATAGGGATCGGCGCCGAAATCCAGCGTCTTCTCGCCCAGCGCGCGGCCATCCGGCGCGACATAGCGGATGCTGCCGCCGAGCCAGCGCCAGCCGTCGTAGCGGTGGCGATGCACCTCGGTATAGAGATAGCGGCCATCCGCGCGCGCCACCGCGTGCCCGAGGTAGCGCAGCTCCCGCAACCCGGCGGCGGCGGCCGCTGCGCGCTCCGGGGCCGGAACCGCGGCGGTGGTGTCCGCCAGCGCGCCCGGCGGCGCGGCCTGCAGCAGCGCCAGCAGCGGCCACACGCAGAGCGGCGGACGGCCGGCGCGGACGGGCCGGCCGGGCATGTCAGCGCGCCCGCTTGCTGAACAGGTAATGGCCCACGCCCCACTCCCGGCCCTGGTCATAGCCGAACAGCTCGGCGCAGGCCATGTAGAACATGCGCCAGCGCTGGAACCACACCGCCGCCTGCTCCGGGCCGTAGCAGTCGCGGAACAGCGGCATGATGTCGGCGCGCGCCCGGTCCATGCCCTCCAGCCAGTGGTTGGCCGTGCGCTCGTAATGGCAGCCGTCGACCCACCACTGGCGCTCCAGGCGCAGGTCATCCTGGAAGTTCGCGAACAGGGTCTCCGACGGCATGATGCCGCCGGTGAAGAAATGGCGTGACATCCAGTCGTCGTGTCCGCGGTCCTCGAAGCAATACGCCAGGTGCCGGTGCGCGAAGATGTGCACGAACATCCATCCGTCATCGCGCAGCCAGCGCGCCAGCCTGGCGAACAGGCGGTCGTAGTTGCGCATGTGCTCCAGCATCTCCACCGACACGATGCGGTCGAAGCCGGCGGTGACCTCGCGGCCCCGGTCATCACGCGCGGGAAAATCGAAATCGGTGATGTTGCCGGTGAGGATGGTCAGGTTGCCCAGCCCGCGCTCCGCCGCCCGCGCCTGGATGAACGCGCGCTGGCCATGCGAATTCGACAGCCCGACGATGCGCGCGTGCGGATAACGCTCGGCCAGCCACAGCGACAGGGAGCCCCAGCCGCAACCCAGGTCCAGGATGCGCTGGCCATCGGCCAGGCCGGCGCGCTCGGCGTAGAGCCGCAGCATGATCTCCTCGGCCTCGGCCAGGGTTTCGCTCCCGGTCGGGTAGCAGGCGCCGGAATACTTCAGGCGCGGCCCCAGATGATGATGGAAGAACGCCGCCGGCACCTCGTAGTGCTGGCTGTTGGCGGCCTGCGTCTCGACCGCGATCGGGCTGGCGCGCAGGGTGTCGATCAGCGCCTGGCGGCGCTGGCTGGCCAGGGCGGCGTCATCGCGGCCTTCATCGCGCAGGCGGTCGGCGATCAGCCGGCGCATGCCGAGGCGGACCAGCGCGTCCGGCAGCAGTCCGCGCTCGCAGAGGTCGATCATGTCCATGGTTTCTCCTGGTCGGGGTAAGTGGAAGGCCGGCCTCAGCGCGACCGCCTGGGCGGCCACGGCACGAAGGCGCTCGTGGTGGCGATGTAGTCGGCGTAGCCGGGCCGGGTGGCGGCTGCCTGGGCCTCGGTCAGCGGCAGTCCCGACATGCGCAGCAGCAGCCAGGCCACGATCACCGGCGGCAGCAGCGCCAGCCAGGCCCAGGGCGCGCCGATGGCCAGCGGCAGATAGGCCAGCCAGTGCAGGGTTTCGAAGAAATAGTTGGGGTGCCGGGAATAGCGCCAGAGACCCTGACGACAGACCTGGCCACGGTTCTCC
>NZ_PTQZ01000274.1 GCF_002943415.1 Amnimonas aquatica
TACCCGGCCGCCTTCAGACGCTACACCCCCGACTGCACGACCAGCGCGCTGCAGAACTGCAGCCGGCAGGAGATCGTCAATGCCTACGACAACACCATCGCCTACACCGACCATGTGCTGGCCGGCATCATCGATGTGCTGAAAGCACGCGAGGACCGCTACCAGACCGCCTTCCTCTACGTGTCGGATCATGGCGAATCCACCGGCGAGCACGGCCTCTATCTGCACGGCGCGCCGTACCTGCTGGCCCCCTCGCAGCAGACCCACGTGCCCATGGTCGCCTGGCTGTCAGACGGCTTCAGCCAGGCCATGGGCGACGGCCGAGCCTGCCTGGCCCGGCAGCGCGATGCCGAGCTGTCGCACGACAACCTGTTCCCCACCATGCTCGGCCTGCTGAACATCCGCACCAGCGTGCGCGCCGCCTCGCTCGACATCAGCAACGACTGCCGGCAGCCCAGGCTGGCGCAGCAGGAACCGGCGGACATGGCGGCCATACGCTGACTTTGCCCGGCGCCTGACAATGTGGCATCTTGCCCTGTCAGTTATCCGCCCCCGGAGTCCGCGTCATGAGCCGCCACATTTCCCCGCACAGCCCGGTCCTGGTCACCGGCGCCTCCGGCTACATTGCCGGATGGATCGTGAAGTACCTGCTCGATGAAGGCCGCACCGTGCACGCCACCGTGCGCGACCCCAACCGCACTTCCAGCGTCGCGCACCTGCTGGCGCTGGCCGAGGGCGCGCCGGGCACGCTGAAGCTGTTCAAGGCCGACCTGCTCGCCGAAGGCAGCTTCGACGAAGCCATGCAGGGCTGCGAGCTGGTCATGCACACCGCCTCGCCCTTCGTGCTCGACGGCTTCACCGACGCCAACGAGGCCCTGGTGCGCCCGGCCGTGGAAGGCACGCGCAACGTGCTGGAAGCCGCCAGCCGCATCGACTCCGTACAGCGCGTGGTGCTCACCTCCAGCGTCGCCGCCGTGTTCGGCGACAACGCCGACGCCGCCGCGGCGCCGGGCGGCACGCTCACCGAAGCGCAGTGGAACACCAGCAGCAGCGTCGACCACAACCCCTACCAGTACTCCAAGGTCGCCGCCGAGCGCGAAGCCTGGAAGCTCTGCGAAGCGCAGTCGCGCTGGGACCTGGTGGTGATCAACCCGGGCATGGTCTACGGCCCTTCGCTGACCCCGGGCAGCCACTCCGCCAGCATCGACACCCTGGTCTCCATGGGCGATGGCCGCCTGCGCACCGGCGTGCCCGACCTCAGCTACGGCGTGGTGGATGTGCGCGATGTCGCCCGCGCCCACCTGCTGGCCGGCTTCAAGGCCGACGCCGAGGGCCGCCACCTGCTGGTGGCGGAGACGCTGACCATGCTGCAGATCGGCGGCATACTGCGCGCGCACTACGGCAAGGGCTACCCGTTCCCGCGCAGCCAGGTGCCGAAGGCGCTGGTGTGGGCCGTCGGGCCGCTCATGGGGCCGGTGACGCGACCGTTCATCAGCCGCAACGTCGGTCATCCGGTGCGATTCGACAACCGGCGCAGCCTGGCGCTCGGCGTGCAGTATCATCCGGCCGAGCAGACCTTCGTCGAGCACTTCCGCCAGATCATCGACGACGGTCTGCTGAAGCGCCGCCGCAAGCACGCCTGACCGCCCGACAACAACAACGAGACCGCCATGGCCCGATACGACTTCAGCGACCGCCTCGCCCTGATCACCGGCGCCGGCTCCGGCATCGGCCGCGCCACCGCCCTGCACCTGGCCTCGCTGGGCGCGCGGCTGGTGCTCTGCGACCGCAACGCCGACGGCCTGGAAGAGACCGCCGCCCGCCTCGCCGGCCACAGCCGCAGCCTGCACCTGGACA
>NZ_PTQZ01000275.1 GCF_002943415.1 Amnimonas aquatica
GACGGCAACACCTGACATGTATCTGGTGGACACCAATGTCATCAGCGAGGCGCGCAAGGGAGCACGCGCCGACCCCGGCGTGCGCGCCTTCTTCCGCGATGCGGATCCGGGTGCGCTCTACCTGTCCGCGCAGACACTGGGGGAAATACGCCGCGGGCTGGAGAATATCCGGCGCCGGGGGGATGCCGATCAGGCCCGCCGCCTGGAGGAATGGCTGCTCGGCATCCTGTCCGGTTACGCTGACCGGGTCCTGGGCTTCGATGCCGATTGCGCCCAGGTCTGGGGCGGGCTCATGTCGCCACATGCCGTGCACGCCATCGACAAGCAGATCGCCGCCATCGCGCTCATCCATGACATGACTGTGGTCACGCGCAATGTTGCTGACTTCGCGGACACGGGTGTCAGGCTGTTGAACCCCTTCGGCGTCCGGGCGCCAGACGTGTCATGACCGGACATGCCGGCCTGCCGCCGCTCTCGCTGTATGTGCACATGCCCTGGTGCGTGCGCAAATGTCCGTACTGCGACTTCAACTCCCATGCCGCGACCGGCCGCCAGGGCAGCGCCGACGGCATCCTGCCCGAGGCGGAATACATCGCCGCGCTGCTGCTCGATCTCGACCGTGATCTGGCCGGCTTTCCGGCGTCGGCACTGCACGAGCGCGAAGTGGTGTCGGTGTTCATCGGCGGCGGCACGCCATCGCTGATCTCGCCGGCCGGCTATGCGGCCCTGTTCGCCGGCCTGCGTCGGCGCCTGCGTTTCGCGGCCGATGCCGAGATCACCCTGGAGGCCAATCCCGGCACGGTGGAGCAGGGCCTGTTCAGCGGCTACCGCGAGGCCGGCATCAACCGGCTGTCGATCGGCGTGCAGACCTTCCAGGGCGGGCAGCTCGAGGCGCTGGGGCGCATCCACAGCGGCGGCGAGGCGTTGCGGGCGGCGGAATCGGCGCGTGCTGCCGGTTTCGACAACTTCAACCTCGACCTCATGCACGGTCTGCCCGGCCAGACCGTGGCGCAGGCGTTGGATGACCTGCGCCAGGCCATCGCGCTCGCGCCCGCGCACCTGTCCTGGTACCAGCTCACGCTGGAACCGAATACGGTGTTCTACCGCCAGCGTCCGGTGCTGCCTGACGATGACGTGCTGGCCGACATCCAGGATGCCGGCCAGGCGCTCCTGGCCGAGGCCGGCTATGGCCAGTACGAGGTTTCGGCCTACGCCCGCCCGGGCCGGCGCTGCCGGCACAACCTGAATTACTGGCGCTTCGGCGACTACATCGGCATCGGTGCCGGTGCCCACGGCAAGCTGACCATGCCGGCCGGGCCGGATGCCGCCGGCCTGCACATCCTGCGCACCAGCAAGACCCGCACGCCGACGGACTACCTGGCGGCGGCCGATGCCGTCCGGGCCGGCCGTGATGATGCCTTCCGCGCGCAGGCGGAGGCGGTGGCCGAAGACGAGCTGGCGTTCGAGTTCATGCTCAATGTGCTGCGCCTGACCGAGGGCGTGCCGGCAGCGAGCTGGCAGCAGCTGACCGGGCGTGATGACCGCGGCCTGCAGCCTGCGCGGCGGGCGCTGGCCGGGCAGGGCCTGCTGGTTGCCGATGATGCCCGCTGGCAGGCCACGGCACTCGGGCAGCGCTACCTCAATCGGGTGATCGAGGCGTTCCTGCCCGAGTAGGGCGCTGCTGGTCCAGCAGCATGATGTAGGCTCCGGCCAGGGTCATGCTGTTGTCGATGAAGCGCTGCCGCTGTTCTGCGTTCTGCTCTTCGGCAGGCAGCGAGAAATAGCGGATGGCCAGGTGCTCCATGGCGTGGAACAGGGCATCGATCTCCAGCGGATCGGCGGGTTGCAGGCCGTT
>NZ_PTQZ01000276.1 GCF_002943415.1 Amnimonas aquatica
CCGGTCGACCCGGAAGAGGCCGAGCGTGCGGCACGTGCCAGCATGCAGGCCATTGTCGATGCGCCCGTGATGGCGCACGGCCTGCTCCCCGATGCCCGCCCGGACCGCTACCCGGCGCTGCCGCTGCTGGCCGACGAGGCTGACGGCTACGGCCGGCTGGCGCCGTGGCTGCTGCGGGGCGAGCCGTATCGCATAGAGACACTGCCGCTGGGACGCCGTCAGGTCGGCACCGCGTCGTGGTACGGCCAGCGCTTCCACGGCCGGCGCACCGCCAGCGGCGAAATCTTCGACATGCGCAAGCTGACAGCGGCGCACATGACCCTGCCGCTGCCCAGCCACGTGCGCGTCACCAATCTCGGCAACGGACGCTCGGTGATCGTGCGGGTCAATGACCGCGGCCCCTTCCACAGCAGCCGCATCATCGACCTGTCCCGCGAGGCGGCGCGCCAGCTCGACATCCACGGGCTGGCACGGGTGCGCATAGAGTCGGTGGAGCAGGGCCGGAGCGGCTACCACCGCGCCGGCCGCGAACTGCCGGACCAGACCGTGCATGCCGTGCTCATCNTCAGCGACAGCCACGTCGCGCATGCGCTGCAGAGCCGGCTCATGACCCAGCTGCCCGCCGGCGTGCCGATCTCGATACGGCGCGAGCCCGGACCGGTGCTGGCCGAACGCGTCGAAGTCGGTCCGCTGGTCTCCCGCGCCGAAGCCGAGCTGCTGATCCGGGGCCTGCGGGCGATCCGCGTCGACATCGCCACGGACCAGCCCCAGCTCACGCCCTACCGGCTGGAGTAGCCTGCGTCAGCGCTGCACGCGCCGGGGCAGGAAGGTCACCGGCGACTTCGTCTGCACGGCCTTGATCGACAGCTTCTGGTTGCGCCCCAGCAGCAGGCGCAGCTGGTACCAGCGCTCCAGACAGAACGCCCTGGCGACGGACGCAGGCCAGGCGCGCTGGAACAGCAGCTTGGTCGACGCCACCGAATCCGGCGAACGGGCAATCAGCTGCCCCGCCAGCGTGCGCGCGGCTGCCAGCGGATCCGCATGGGTCTCGGTGACCAGGCCCAGCGCACGTCCCTGCTCCGCGCTGAACAGTTCTGCCGTCATCGCCAGCTTCTTGGCCACGTCCAGCGGCAGCAGCTCGCGCAGGGTCACGGTGCCGCTCATGTCCGGCACCAGCCCCCATTTCGCCTCCATGACCGACAGCTCGCAGTCCGGCGTGGCGAGGCGGAAATCGGCCGCCAGCGCGATCTGCAGCCCGGCGCCGTAGCAACGGCCGTGCAGCACCGCGATCACCGGCACCGGCAGGCGGCGCCAGACCCAGGCCACCTCCTGGAAGTTGTTGGTGTTGCGCCAGAACGGACGCAGGAAATTGCTCACCATGCTGGCCGGCCGCTTCATGAAACCGGGAATGTCGAGGCCGCTGCAGAAGCTCGGTCCTTCGGCACGCAGGATGACCACGCGCAGGTCGCGGTCCCCGCGCAGCACGCGGCCGGCACTGATCAGCTCGGCCAGCGTGTCCGAACCGACGGCATTGTGCTTTTCCGGCCGGGTGAGGACGACTTCGGCGATAGCGCCGTGGCGCTCGATGCGGACTGCCGGCATGGGTTTGCTCCTTGAACGGGTGGCTGGATCTGGCCGCAGCCTAGCAGGACTGCCCGGGCTTGCCCATGTGATGCAGCCACCATGACGGCGACCGGCGGCACCGGACGCCCGCGTGGTCAGAACCGGTAGTCGAGCTGCAGCCAGGCCTTGGTCAGGTCGCGGCCATAGGCTGCCTGCGCCGCCGGCAGCCGGCTGTCGCCGCCGCCATCGTAGCGGGCCAGCTTGATCAGCCCCGACCAGTTCGGCGAGAA
>NZ_PTQZ01000277.1 GCF_002943415.1 Amnimonas aquatica
TAACTCGGGTGTTATGGTGTGGCTCCATGTTTCCCAAGCGAGTCAGGAGTCCGACATGAGTTTCTTCAGCAATATTCTGTCCAAGCTGGGCCTCGGCAAGAGCGAAGCCCCGGCGGCCAAGCCTGCCGCCCAGCCGGTGGCGGCCCCTGCGGCCGCGCCCATCGCGGCGGCTGCACCGGCGCCTGCCGCGATCTCCGCGGTCGATGTCGTCGCCAAGCTGGAGGCGCTCGCCGCCGCCAGTGCCCAGAAGCTGAACTGGAAGACCTCGATCGTCGACCTGCTCAAGCTGCTCGGGCTCGATAGCAGCCTGACCGCGCGCAAGGAGCTGGCGAAGGATGTCGGCCTGGCCGGCGATTTCGGCGGTACCGCCGAGCAGAACATCGCGCTGCACAAGGCGGTGCTGCAGAAGCTGGCCGAGAACGGCGGCAACATTCCGAAAGAGCTGCTCTGATCCGCTGAGCAGTGACGAAAAGGCCCGGCTCCGGATATTCCGGGGCCGGGCCTTTTCGTGTCCGCCATGCCCGGCGCAGACATCGCGGGCAGGCGCTATGCGGCGTCTCAGCGGAAGGCCACGCCGTCCAGCGGGCTGGAGGCGCTGGCGTAGAGCTTTCGCGGCATGCGGCCGGCGAGGAAGGCTTCGCGTCCGGCTTCCACCGCCTTCTTCATGGCCGAAGCCATGAGCACCGGATTGCCCGCCGCCGCGATGGCGGTGTTCATGAGCACGCCCGCCACGCCCAGTTCCATGGCCACGGCGGCGTCCGAGGCGGTGCCGACCCCGGCGTCGACCAGCACCGGCACCGTCGCCTCTTCCAGGATGATGCGCAGGTTGTACGGGTTGACGATGCCCAGCCCGGAGCCGATCAGCGAGCCCAGCGGCATGACCGCGACGCAGCCCATCTGCGCGAACAGGCGTGCGGCGATGGGGTCGTCGCTGCAGTAGACCATGACCTCGAAGCCCTCCTTCACCAGCGTCTCGGCGGCCTTCAGCGTTTCCGGCATGTTCGGGTACAGCGTCTTCTGGTCGCCCAGCACTTCCAGCTTCACCAGCTTGTGGTCGTCCAGCAGTTCGCGTGCCAGGCGGCAGGTGCGCACGGCCTCATCGGCGGTGTAGCAGCCGGCGGTGTTGGGCAGGATGGTGTAGCGGTCCGGGGAGATGACATCGAGCAGGTTGGGCTCGCCCGGGTTCTGGCCGATGTTGGTGCGGCGCACCGCCACGGTGACGATCTCGGCGCCGCTGGCGGCGATGGCGTCGCGGGTCTCGTCCATGTCCTTGTACTTGCCGGTGCCGACCAGCAGGCGCGAGGTGAAGGTGCGGCCGGCGAGGCTGAAGGTATCGGCGAGGGACATGGCGTGGCGCTCCGCGGTCGGCTTGGGGGCTGGGATTGTACGAAGATCGGCGGGGGGTTTGACAGCGCGGCGCGCTTGCTTTAAAAGGCAACAAAAGTCACCTAATAACAACAAAGCCGATGGGGCCATGCCCGGTCCACACCGGCCTGCGAGGGATGTATGCACCGCGCCCATCATGGACTGCTCTGCGTGCTGTTGTCGCTGCTGCTGGTCGCCTGCGGCGATTACGGCGGCGGCAAGCGATCGGCCGGCGGCGGCGATCCCGGCGGTGGTGGTGACGATGGCGGCGATGGCGGCGGCGATCCGCCGGCCGGCCGCACGCTCGAGGCATTCTTCGCGGAACGCGTTCAGGGCGGTCTCGACAACTGCCGCATCTGCCACGTGCCGGGCGGTGTCGCCGACTCCGATACCGGGCGCCGCTTCCAGCTCACCGCCAGCCGCGCCCAGGACCTCGCCAGCTTCCGCCAGAGCTGGACGGCGCTGGGCGGCG
>NZ_PTQZ01000278.1 GCF_002943415.1 Amnimonas aquatica
CCGAAGCCGCAGCGGCCGCAGACCAGCGCCCGCTCGCCGCGCGCATCCGGCCCGGTGTCGCCGCCGCAGCGGCCGCAATAGCGGTGGTCGCGAGCCCAGCCGAGGATCTGCGCGGCGCGCGCGGCGAGGTGGAAGCGGCCGCCATCGAGCAGGGCCAGCAGCTGGCGCAGCGGCAGCCACTGCCAGCCCGCCTCCGCGGCTTCGACAGCCTCCGGCCACGCGAGGGTGAATGCCGGCTGGCCCTGCCAGTGGCCGAGGAAATGCGTCACGCCCGTCGGGGCATGCGCCGGTCCCGATGCCGGCGGCACCGGCACGCCGCCGGTCAGCCAGCCCAGTGCATCGTGGCGGGGAAAGGCTATCTCCGTCGCCGTGCCGGCACCGCGCACCAGCAGGCGGCCGTCATGGAACACCAGCACCAGGGCATGTCCCGGCACCGGCCCTTCATGGCGTACGCCCGGCTGGTAGGGCTCAGTCATGGTCGCGGAACAGACAGCGGCCGCCGACCGACTTGTCCAGCACCTGCAGGCGCAGCTCGTGCGCTTCCAGCTCGTCGGCGCTGGCGCGGATCACCGGCAGCGGCTCGCGGCCGGCGGCGAGACGGCGGATGGCGTCGCTGCGACCACCGCCCTCGCCCGATGTTTCATCCTCGCTGCCCAGCGACAGGCCGACCTGGCCGCCGGTCATGGCCAGATAGATGTCCGCCAGGATCTCGGCGTCCAGCAAGGCGCCGTGGTAGGTGCGGTCACGCTGGTCGGCGCCGTAGCGACGCGCCAGCGCGTCGAGGTTGTTCTTCTGGCCCGGATGCTTGGCGCGCGCCAGCAGCAGCGTGTCGAGCACGCCGCAGACCGTGGTCACCGGCGGCATGCCCAGCCGGCCCAGCTCGGCATTGATGAAGCCGACGTCGAAGGCCGCGTTGTGGATCACCAGCTCGGCACCGGAGATGAAGCGCATGAATTCGTCGACGACATCCGCGAAGCGCGGCTTGTCGCGCAGGAACTCGTTGGTGATGCCGTGCACCGCCATGGCGCCGGCATCGACCTCGCGGTCGGGCTGCAGGTAGTGATGGAAACTCCGCCGCGTCGGCCGGCGGTTGACCAGCTCCAGGCAGCCGATCTCGATGATGCGGTGGCCCTGCGACGGATCGAGGCCGGTGGTTTCGGTGTCGAGAATGATCTGGCGCATGTGTCAGCCCTGCTGTCCGTGGTCGATGGCTTCGTTGGCGAGGCGGTCGACCGCCTCGTTGCCGGGGTCGCCGGCGTGGCCCTTGACCCAGCGCCAGTCGATCTCGTGGCGGGTCGCCACGGCATCCAGCGCCTGCCACAGGTCGGCATTCTTGACCGGCTGCTTCGCCGCCGTCTTCCAGCCCTTGGCCTTCCAGCCCTTCAGCCACTCGGTCATGCCCTTGCGCAGGTACTCCGAGTCGGTCCACAGCGTGACCTTGCAGGGCTGCTTGAGGATGCTCAGCGCCTCCAGGGCGGCGCGCAACTCCATGCGGTTGTTGGTCGTCGCCGGCTCGTAGCCGGACAGCTCGCGACGGTGGCCGCCGCTGCTGAGCAGGGCCGCCCAGCCACCGGGGCCGGGGTTGCCGCGGCAGGCGCCGTCGGTATAGATCACCACTTGGGTCATGCGGAATCCTTGATATGGGCGTTGCCGGCGCGCGACTGCGGCGCCCAGGCCGCGCCCGACCAGTCGCCTTGGCGACGGCGGGCGCGCGATGGCGCACGCGAGACCGGGCAGAGCGTGTCCTTCTGCCAGAGCTGGACGCTCCACTCGGCGCCGGGCAGCCAATTCTGCCACCGTGCCGACCACATGCGCGACAGGCGCGGCGGCATCAGGT
>NZ_PTQZ01000279.1 GCF_002943415.1 Amnimonas aquatica
GCCCAGCGTGGACAGGGTGACGCCGGCGATCCGGCCCGCGCCGGCCCCGGTAGCGAAGAACAGGCGGTCGGCCAGCAGCACCAGCGCCGGAATCGCGGCCTGCAGCAGCAGCGCGTTGCTGGCGGTGGTCTCGCGCAGGCCGGAATAGATGAAGGCGTTGAAGCCGGCGACGCCGATCAGGCCCAGCGCCAGCACCGGGCGCCAGTGCCGCCGCAGCTCGCCGGCATCGGCGGCCAGGTGCCGCAGGGCGAAGGGCAGGATGATGCAGAGCGCGCCGATCCAGCGCACCAGCGCCAGCGTGAACGGAGGGATGTCGTCGCGCACGGCGCGGCCCACGATCATGTTGCCGGACCACAGCAGCATGACCAGCGCGAGCATGGCGAAGGCCAGGAGGCGGCCGGACTGTGGAGCAGGCTGGGTGGCGGACATGAGCGCTCCCGGTGCGGGCATCCATCATGCCGCGCGACCGGACGGCCATGACGGGAATATGGCGCGCCTGGCGGGATTCGAACCCACGACCACCGGCTTCGGAAACCGATACTCTATCCAGCTGAGCTACAGGCGCGTGACAACACGATCCCGGCCGTGTCATGCCGGGAGGCCGCATGATAGCGGGAGTCGTCGCGGTCGTCCATGAAGGCGGCGGCGCCTTTTCTTATCACTGCGCGTGATATCGATATCGCAACATGTTCCTTTGTGCTGATATGGCCGCTGCCTATGCTTCCGCCATGTGCCAGCCGCCAGTCGCTGGCCCTGATGCACGAGGCACAGGAACATGCGCTCCACTCCCCGCCGGACGGCCCGGCTGCTGACATTCGCGATCACCGCCCTGGCATCGCTGGCGTCCATGCCGGCGGTGGCCACCAACGGCTATTTCGCCCACGGCTACAGCGCCGCCCAGCGCGCGCTCGGCGGCAGCGGCACGGCCTCGTCGGAAGATGCGCTGATCGCCACCATCAACCCGGCCGGCATCGCCCGTGTCGGCAACCGCTGGGATGCCAACCTCAGCCTGTTCGTGCCCAAGCGCGGCTACGAGGTCGAGGCCGGCAATGTCGGGCTGGGCATCGTCAACCTCGATGCCGGCCGGGTCGACAGCGAGCACGACCTGTTCGGCATTCCCGGTTTCGGCCTGGTGCGCCAGCTCGGCGNATGGCGATACGCTGGGCTTCTGCGGCAATGGCCGCGGTACCGCCTCGGTGGACCTGATCCAGCTCTTCATCGCGCCCAGCTTCGCCTACCGGCTGGGCGAGCACACGTCGATCGGCATTACGCCCATCATCGCCGCGCAGCGCTTCCAGGCCACCGGCCTGCAGGCGTTCGCGCAGTTCTCCAACAGCCCGGACAACGTGTCCGACAACNAGCTTCGTCAACAACTGCGCGGTCCAGCGCCTGCTCGGCAGCACCGCCGCCAGCGAGGGCTGCCTGGGCGCGGACGGCGGCCCCGGCTTCGGCTGGCGCGATGTCGAGGTCTACAAGATCGGCTACCAGCTCCGTCAGGGCGACTGGACCTGGCGCCTGGGCTACAGCCAGCCGCGCGAGCAGCCGATTCCCGAGACCGAGCTGCTGTTCAACATCCTGGCGCCGGCCGTGGTCGAGAAGCACTACACCGCCGGCGTGTCCTGGCAGTCCTCGCCCCGGCTGGGCTTCGACCTCAGCCTGATGTACGCGCCCGCCAACCCGGTCAGCGGCCGCAACCCGCTCAGCAATGTGCAGCTGCTCAGCGGCGGCAGCCTGATCCGCGCCGACGAGGATGACCGCGACCAGCGCATCACCATCGACATGCACCAGTACGAGCTGACTTTCGGGGTGAACTACACCTACTGAG
>NZ_PTQZ01000028.1 GCF_002943415.1 Amnimonas aquatica
CAGCGCCATGTCGGCGCCGAGCTGAAGCCGAAGAAGATGGTGACCGAGAACGTCGAGGTCTTCTACGGCGACAGCCGTGCCATCAAGGGCATTTCGCTGGATATCCGCGAGAACGAGGTGATCGCCTTCATCGGCCCGTCGGGGTGCGGCAAGTCGACCTTCCTGCGTTCGCTGAACCGCATGAACGACACCATCCAGGGCTGCCGTGTCACCGGCCGCATCACCCTCGATGACGAGGACATCTACGATCCGTCGCTGGACGTGGTGCTGCTGCGCGCGCGCATCGGCATGGTGTTCCAGAAGCCGAACCCGTTCCCGAAGTCGATCTACGACAACGTCGCCTACGGCGCCCGCCTGCACGGCCTGGCCAAGAGCCGGCATGACCTCGACGATATCGTCGAGGACAGCCTGCGCAAGGCCGGTCTCTGGGAGGAAGTCCGCGACCGCCTGCAGCAGCCCGGCACCGGCCTGTCCGGCGGCCAGCAGCAGCGTCTCTGCATCGCCCGCGCGATCGCGGTGAGCCCGGAAGTCATCCTCATGGACGAACCCTGCTCGGCGCTGGACCCGATCGCCACCGCGCGCATCGAGGAGCTGATCAACGAGCTGTCGACGCAGTACACGATCGCCATCGTCACGCACTCCATGCAGCAGGCCGCGCGCGTGTCGCACCGCACGGCGTACTTCCATCTCGGCGAGTTGATCGAGGTGAACGATACCGAGAAGGTGTTCACCAATCCGGATCACGACCTGACCGAGGCCTACATCACCGGCCGTTTCGGCTGATCACCATAGCCAGACCGCGGCTCCGGCCGCGGCATGCGAGGATGTCATGAACAACAAGGAAAAGCTGACGCAGCACATTTCCCAGCAGTTCAACCAGGACCTGGAGGCGGTGCGCTCCAACTTCCTGGCCATGGGTGGCCTGGTCGAGCAGCAGGTGCTGGATGCCATGAAGGCGCTGGTCGACGTCAACGTCGAGCTGGCCGAGGCGGTGATCAAGAACGACAGCCGCATCAACCGCATGGAGATCGAGGTCGACGAGGAGCTGATGCGCATCATGGCGCTGCGTCACCCGGCGGCGTCGGACCTGCGTCTGGTGGTGGCCATCGGCAAGTCGGTGACCGACCTCGAGCGCATCGGCGACGAGGCCTTCAAGATCGCCCGCGCCACCGTGGCGCTGTACAAGGAAGGCGAGTCGCCGCGCGGCTACGCCGAGGCGCGCAGCATCTCCGCGCGTGTCAGCGAGATGCTGCACGACGTGCTCGACGCTTTCGCCCGCTTCGATGCCAAGGCCGCCTTCGAGGTCATGAAGGCCGACAGCTACATCGACCGCGAGTACGAGGCCGCCATGCGCTCGCTGATCACCTACATGATGGAAGATCCGCGTTCGATCTCGCGCATCCTCAACGTCATGAACGTGCTGCGCTCGCTGGAGCGCGTCGGCGACCACGCGCGCAACATCGCCGAGCAGCTGATCTACATGGTGCAGGGCATCGAGGCCCGCCACACCGACTACGACGAGATCGAGCGCCGCCTCAGCCAGATCTGAGCGCGCCGGCCGCGCGTGCCATTGTCGGGCCTGGCCCGGGACCGGTTGATGCGGCTCGGGCCTTTTCATGTCCGGGCCCTGGGTCTCGGGACGGGCGGAGCGAGGTTGGCAGGCGGTGCGGGGCGGCGTGTGATCTTGCCGGTGCAGTTCGGGCGGTGCGGTCGACGGTCGGCTGCGGGTGATGCCCGTCTTCAGTCGGCGGCGGCCTCGATGGCGGTTTCGCGGCGCAGCAGCACCGGCGGAAAGCTGCAGCGGAAGCGCGAGCCCTGGCCGGCGCGGGAGTGGATGTCGAGCGTGCCGCGATGCAGCAGCAGCACGTGCTTGACGATGGCCAGGCCGAGGCCGGTGCCGCCGGTGGCGGTGCTGCGGCCGGCGTCGACGCGGTAGAAGCGCTCGGTCAGGCGGGGGATGTGTTCGCGGTCGATGCCGATGCCGTTGTCCTGCACCTCGAAATGCACGCCGTGGTCGTCGGCCCACCAGCGGATGTCGATGCGGCCGCCTTCCGGCGTGTACTTCACCGCATTGGTGACCAGGTTGGAGAAGGCCGAGCGCAGGTCGCCCTCGATGCCGCAGAGCAGCAGGCTGTCATCGGCATTCAGGGTCACCTGCTGGCGCTTGGGCGCGGCCATGATCTGCGCATCCTGCAGGATCTGGCGCAGCATGCGCGGCACGTGCACGGTGTCCGGCGCGGCGGCCTCGGCGCCCTGGTTCTCCAGGCGCGACAGGGTGAGCAGGTCGTTGACCAGGTTCTTCATGCGCTGGGTCTGCTCGTCCATGCGCCGGAACGCCTTCTGCCAGCGCGGCGCGGTGTCGTCGGACTGTTCCAGCAGCGTTTCCAGGTAGCCGCTGAGCACGGTCAGCGGCGTGCGCAGCTCGTGCGACACGTTGGCGACGAAGTCCTTGCGCATCTGCTCCAGGTTGTGAACCCGGGTGATGTCGTAGACGATCATGAGCTTGTCGTTGTCGCCGAAGCGGGTGATCTCGTACTGCAGGTGGCGGCCGGGGTGGCGCTGCGACGGCAGCTTGATGCCCTCGTCGTAGGGGCCGTTCTGGAAATAGCGCAGGAAGGCCGGCGAGCGGATGATGTTGGCCACCGGCTGGCCGAGGTCGCGGGTGTTGAGGCCGAGCAGCTTCTGCGCGGCGGGATTCCACCACTCCAGGTTGCCTTCGCTGTCGATCAACGCGACGGCTTCTTCCAGCGCGGCCACCGACACGCGCGCGCGCTCGATGATGTTGAGCAGGTTGTCGCGCGTGCGGCGCTCGTTGCGGCGCAGGCGGTGGATGCTGCGGTAGGCCTCGCCCCAGGTGCCGCCGGCGTCGGGCACGTCCTGATCGGTGTCACGCAGCCATTGTTCCAGCTTGCCCAGCTCCAGCAGATGCACCAGCAGCGCGATCAGCGCGCCGGCCGCCAGCGCCCAGGGCAGGGCGTCGACGATGAAACCGATGACGCCGGCACCGGCCAGGGTCCAGAGGGTGATGCGCAGTTCCCGGGTCGGTATCGGCAGCTTCAAGCCGTGGCATCCTGGTTGTCGGCGGGCAGGGCCTCGACCTGGGTCGAGAAGCGGTAGCCGGTGCCGCGCACGGTCTGGATGAAGCGGTCGTAGCCGAACGACTCCAGCGCCTTGCGCAGGCGGCGGATGTGCACGTCGATGGTGCGGTCCTCGACATAGACGTTGCCGCCCCAGACCTGGTCGAGGATCTGCGTGCGCGTGTAGGCGCGCTCGGGGTGGCTCATGAAAAAGGCCAGCAGGCGGTATTCGGTCGGGCCCATTTCCACCGGGCGTTCGTTCGCGGTCACGCGGTGGCTGACCGGATCGAGGCGCAGGCCGTCGGCCTCGATCGCCTTCTCCTGGCTGAGCGCGCTGGAGCGGCGCAGCACGGCCTTGATGCGCGAAGCCAGCTCGCGGGTCGAGAACGGCTTGGTGATGTAGTCGTCGGCGCCGGCGTCGAGGCCCTGGATCTTGTTGTCCTCTTCGCCGCGCGCGGTGAGCATGATGATCGGGATCTCGCTGGTGTTCTCGTCGCGCTTGAGGCGGCGCGCCAGCTCGATGCCGCTCATGCCGGGCAGCATCCAGTCGAGCAGGATGAGCGCCGGGCGCTCGTCCACGACCAGGTGATGGGCCTGCAGGGCATCCTCGGCCTCGAGGCATTCGTAGCCGGCGAGATCGAGCGCGATGGAGATCATTTCGCGGATCGCGGCTTCATCGTCGACGATCAGGATCTTGTCGTTCTTCATGGGCGGTTCCTGTTGCTTGGCGGAGCCCCGGGCTCATGCCTGGCTGATGACACGCACATTACAACCGCGACGCATGACAGAAATATTACTTTCTCATGTCGGCGGCAGGGTGGCTTTCTGCAGCCAGCCAGCCAGCAGGGCGACGAACAGCAGCATGCCGACCCAGTGATTGTGCTTGAACGCCTCCAGGCAATGCATGCGTTCGCGGTCGCGGCAGTGCCGCCACTGCCACAGGAACAGGCCGGCGACGCCGGCCAGCCCGGCCCACCAGGGCCAGCCCAGCTGCAGCTGCTGGCCGGCCGCGCCGAGGCCGGCGAGGCAGAGCAGCTGCAGGCAGCCGATGATGAACAGGTCCAGTTCGCCGAACAGGATGGCCGTGGACTTGATGCCGGCCTTGAGGTCGTCGTCGCGGTCGGCCATGGCGTACTGGGTGTCATAGGCCACGGTCCACGCCAGGTTGGCGGCGTAGAGCAGCCAGCACAGGCTGTCCGGCGTCTTGCCCTGGGCCACGAAGGCCATGGGGATGGCCCAGGAGAAGGCGGCGCCGAGCACCACCTGCGGCAGATAGGTCCAGCGCTTCATGAACGGGTACAGCGTGGCCAGGCCGAGCGCGCCGAACGACCACCAGAAGGTCTCGATGTTGAGGAACAGCAGCAGGCTGGCGCTCAGCGCTACCAGCACGGCGAACACCTGCAGCGCCTCGTGCGGGCGCAGGCGTCCGCTGGCCAGCGGACGGTCGGCGGTGCGCCAGACCTGGCCGTCGAAGTCGCGGTCGGCGTAGTCGTTGATGACGCAGCCGGCCGAGCGCATCAGCACCACGCCGAGCGTGAAGATGACCACGATATGCCAGGACGGGTGCCCGTCGCCGGCGATCCACACCGCCCACAGCGTCGGCCACAGCAGCAGCCAGATGCCGATGGGCCGGTCCAGGCGCATGAGGGCGATGAAGGGCTGCAGGCGTTCGAGGGTGCTCATGACGGGGTTCCGGAGGCGTGATTGGCGGCCTGTGAGTCGGCTGCCCGCAATAATGCCGGCAGGAAGGCTTCGGCCACCAGCACCGCGTGGCCGCGCAGGTGCAGCACCGAACGCCGCCCCCAGGCCGGCGCCTGGCCGTCGTGCGGCGGCAGCTCGGCGATGTCGATGGCACCGCGACGCAGCGCCGGGTCGCGGAACAGCAGGCCGCCCAGCGAGCGGTTGCCCAGCCGCGCCAGGCGCCGGCCGGCACCGGTCAGGCTGCGGCGCGGCAGAATGGAGCGGGCCTGCACCCAGGGCTCGCCGTCGCCGATCAGCAGCACTTCGCGCACCCAGGCGTATTCGCGGGCGGTCAGGCGCAGGCGCCGGCGCTCCTCGGCGGTCGGCCGCGCCCAGCCCTCGCGCAGGACCCGCACCCGCAGCTTGCCGCCGGCCAGGCGCTGCAGGCGCGCGGTCAGCGAGGCCGGCTCATCGAGCCAGGTCAGCAGGGGCGGGGGCGGCGGGCGCTGCCAGCGCCGTGCCGGCGGCAGCCACAGGCGTGGCGGCTGCCAGTGTGCGGAGGCGGCGGAAGTGGTGCCGGGGGCGTGTTCGGACATGGTGGCGCGAGCATGCCGCCCCGTGCCGGCGGGTGCAAGTCACCCGGCGTTCCGAAAGGTTATTTCGGGCAATGGCGAGCACCGCATTCCGGCGGATGATGTAACATTGCGCGCTGTTTGGGTCCTGACATCTGTCATTCCGGGCGTCTGATATGTCGGCAAGGCCGGATTGCCAAGGACCTGAGCCCCGCGTAGCGTATGCGCGCTTAGGCACAAAACCTGTGAGGTATAGAACAATGAAGAAGTGGCAGTGCATCGTGTGCGGCTTTGTCTATGACGAAGCGGTCGGCATGCCCTGGGACGGCATCCCCGCCGGTACCCTCTGGGATGATATCCCGGCTGACTGGGTCTGCCCCGACTGCGGCGTGGGCAAGGAAGATTTCGAAATGGTGGAGATCTGAAGCATGCGTCCGCTGATCATTCTGGGCACCGGTCTGGCCGGCTACACGCTGGCCCGTGAATTCCGCAAGCTGGATGCCGAGCGTCCGCTCTGGCTCATCACCCAGGATGACGGGCGCAGCTACTCCAAGCCCATGCTGTCCAACGGACTGAGCAAGGGCAAGAGCGCCGACGACCTCGGCATGGCCACGGCCGAGGCCATGGCCGCGCAGCTCAACGCCACCATCCGCACCGATGTGCAGGTGTTCGCCATCGACCGTGCGCAGCGCACCATCACCGTGGGCAGCGAAGTGGTCGAGTACGGCGATCTCGTGCTGGCGATCGGCGCCGCCGTGTTCCGCCCGCCGCTGGAAGGCGATGGCGATGACAAGGTGTTCTCGGTCAATGACCTGGAAGACTATGCGCGTTTCCGTGCCGCCCTCGGCGAGCAGGGCCGGCGCGTGCTCATCATCGGTGGCGGCCTGATCGGCTGCGAGTTCGCCAATGACCTTGCCGCCAGCGGCTACCAGGTCGAGCTGGTCGAGCCCATGGGCCGTCCGCTGCCCACGCTGCTGCCGGAGCGCGCTTCCGAAGCCGTTGCCAGCGGCCTGCGCAGCCTGGGCGTGAATTTCCATTTCGCCGGCGTGACCGCGGTCAACCTGGCCGGTGACGGCGTGCGCGCCACGCTGTCGGACGGCAGCACGGTCGATGCCGACCTGGTGCTGTCGGCCATCGGCCTGCGTCCGCGCGTCGAACTGGCGCGCGCCGCCGGTCTGGCGGTCGAGCGCGGCATCGTCACCGATCGCTTCCTGCGCACCACCGACGAGCACATCTACGCGCTCGGCGACTGCGCCGAAGTCGAAGGCAAGGTGCTGCTGTACGTGCTGCCGCTGATGGCCGCCGCCCGCGCGCTGGCCAAGACCCTGGCCGGCGAGGCGACCCAGGTGGCCTACCCGGCCATGCCGGTGCAGATCAAGACGCCGGTGACGCCGGTGGTGGTGGCGCCGGTGGCGCCGGGCGTGAAGGGCGAGTGGTCGGTCGAGGCCGACGGCAACAATGTCCGCGCCGAGTTCCGCAATGCCGAAGGCCAGCTGGTCGGTTTCGCGCTGACCGGCAGCCAGGCCACCGACATGAAGGTGAAGGCCGAGCTGGCGCGCGCGCTGCCGCCGATCCTGGCCTGACCGCCGTTCCAGTCGTGACCGGGTCCGCGCGATCCGGTCACGACGGCCACCGGCCCGTTCGGGCCGGTGCGCCTCATCATTCGCCGGCCGCGCTGGCCTTCAGGTAGTAGTCCTGCGCCCTGGCGTTGTCCTTCGGCACGCCGTTGCCGGTGGCGTGCAGGTCGCCCATGCGTCGCAATGCCTTGCCGTAGCCCTGGTTCGCCGCGTCGGTCAGCAGCGTGACCGCCTTGCGCTTGTTCTGGCGCACGCCGTCGCCGGTCAGGTACATCTGCGCCAGGTTGAACTGCGCCTCGGCCACGCCGGCCTCGGAGGCCTTCTCGTACCAGCCCGCCGCCCTGCGCTTGTCCTGCTTCACGCCCAGGCCCTGGTCGTACATGAGGCCGATGTTGTTCTGCGCCAGTGCGGAGCCGAGCTCGGCCGCACGCTCGATGAACACCGCCGAGCGCTGGCGGTCCACAGCCACGCCCTTGCCGTCGTAGTAGGCCATGCCCAGCGCGTACAGGGCCGGCGGATAGTTCTGTTCGGCGGCCAGCCGGAACCAGGTGTTGGCGACGCTGTAGTCCTGCTTCAGGCCCAGTCCGCCGGCGTAGAGCGCGCCCAGGTTGTATTGCGCGCGTGCCAGGCCCTGGTTGGCGGCGCGGCCGAACCATTCGGCGGCCTTGGCGCGGTTGCGCACCACGCCATCACCGTTGTAGTACATGACGCCGAGGTTGTACTGGGCCTCGGCGGAGCCGCCGATGGCGGTCTGGCGCATCTGCTGGGGCGATCCGACCACCTTCTCGTTGGTCACGCGCGGGGAGGCGTGCGCAGCCTGACTGCATGCCAGGGCGACGCAGCCGGCCGTCAGCAGTCGCGCCATGATGGTCATGGGCTGCATGGGCGGTACCTGATCAAGGGTTGCAGGAGATGGCCGTGTCATGGCCGGTAAGGTTCCTGCCCTGAAGGGTATGTGACCTGTGCTTTCCTGACAATGGTCAGGTTGTCGGGGTTCAGGCCCAGGCGTAGTCGCCGGCGCGTGCCAGCCAGCGTGTCATGAGGTATTCGCCGGTCCCGGCATCGTCGTGCAGCTGCTCCGCCAGGCGGCGGGCGGCGGGCAGCAGCGACTGGTCGCGCAGCAGGTCGGCGATGCGGAAGCTGACATCGCCGGTCTGGCGGGTGCCGAGCACCTCGCCGGGTCCGCGCAGTTCCAGGTCGCGTTCGGCGATCTCGAAGCCGTCCTGGCTGTCGCGCAGGATCTGCAGGCGCTCGCGGCCCAGCGCCGACAGCGGGCTCTGGTAGAGCAGCACGCAGTAGCTGGCCAGGCGTCCGCGTCCGACGCGGCCGCGCAGCTGGTGCAGCTGCGACAGGCCGAGGCGCTCGGGGTTCTCGATCACCATGAGCGTGGCGTTGGGCACGTCGACACCGACCTCGATCACCGTGGTGGCCACCAGCACCGCCATGTCGCCGGCGCTGAAACGCGCCATGACCGCCGCCTTGTCGGCGGGCTTCATCTGCCCGTGCACCAGGCCGATGTCCAGCTCCGGCAGCGCCTCGCGCAGCGACTCCCAGGCGGTCTGCGCGGCCTGCGCTTCGATCTGCTCGGAATCCTCGATCAGCGTGCACACCCAGTACACCTGCTGGCCGCCGGCGACATGGTGGCGGATGCGCGCGATCAGGTCGGCGCGGCGCGAGGCCGGCAGCACCACGGTCTGTATCGGCTGGCGGCCGGGCGGCAGGCTGTCGATCACCGAGGTGTCGAGGTCGCCGTAGGCGCCCATGGCCAGCGTGCGCGGGATCGGCGTCGCGGTCATGATCAGCTGGTGCGGCTGCCAGCCGCTCTCCAGCCCCTTGCGGGTCAGCGCCAGCCGCTGTTCGACGCCGAAGCGGTGCTGCTCGTCGATGATCGCCAGCCCGAGGCGATGAAAGCGCACGGCATCCTGGAACAGCGCGTGGGTGCCGATCACGAGCTGGCAGCGGCCATCCGCGAGTGCCTCCAGCTGCTGCGCGCGCGCCTTGCCGGTGAGCTTGCCGGCGATCCAGCCGACCCCGATGCCCAGCGGTGCGAACCAGCTGGCGAAACGGTCGCGATGCTGTTCGGCGAGGATCTCGGTCGGGGCCATGACCGCGACCTGATAGCCGGCCGCCAGCGCCGGGCAGGCGGCCAGTGCGGCGACCACGGTCTTGCCGGCGCCGACATCGCCCTGCACCAGCCGGAGCATGGGCTGCGCGCGTCCGAGGTCTTGGCGGATCTCGGCCAGCACATGCTGCTGGGCATCGGTGAGCGCGAACGGCAGCTGGCGCAGGAAGGCGGGCGTCAGCGTGTCGGCGCCGGCAGGCAGCGCCGGTGCGTCGTGCATGAGCTGGCGCTGGCGCCGGCGCAGCAGGCCGAGCTGGTGCGCCACCAGCTCCTCGAAGGCCAGGCGCTGCTGCGCCGGGTGCAGGCCGGCGGAGAGCAGGCGGCGGTCGGCATCGGCCGGTGGCGCGTGCACCACGCGCAGGGCATCGGCCAGCGACCAGCCGCCGGTGTGTGCCACCGGCAGCCGGTCCTCCAGCGCGTCGGGCCGGTCGAGCAGGGGCAGGGCGCGCGCCATCAGCTCGCGCAGGCGGCGCTGGGTCAGACCCTCGACCAGCGGATACACCGGTGTCAGGTGGCTGTCGTCGGCGGTGGCGAGCACCGGATCGTCATCCAGGCGCTCGATTTCGGGGTGGATCATCTCCGGGCCCAGCGGCCCGCTGCGGACTTCGCCGAACACGCGCAGGCGCAGGCCGGGCGGGTAGCTGTCCTTCTGGCTCTGGCGGAAATGGTAGAAGCGCAGCGTCAGCCCGCCGGTGTTGTCGCGCAGGCGTACCAGCAGGGCGCGGCGGCGGCCGCTGGCCCCCGCGCCGGAAATGTCGGCCAGCTTCACTTCGCCTTCGGCCAGCGCAGTCATGCCCGGTTGCAGGGCACCGAACGGCGTGACCCGGGTGCGGTCTTCGTACTGGCGCGGCAGCGTGAACAGCAGGTCCTGCACGCTGGCGATGCCGAGCCGGGTCAGGCGCTCGGCCAGCGCCGGCCCGACGCCGCGCAGGGCGTGCACCGGCAGCGCCTGCAAGGCGGCATCGGCGGCGGGCGGCGGGCGCCGGGGGACCGGGGGCCGAGGCGCGGTGGGCCGGCTCATCGCGCCATGGGCACCGTGCCCGGCAGTTCCAGGGTCTGCAGGGCGCGGGTCAGTGCCTGCAGGGCCTGGCGGCGCGGGAAGCGGTGCCGGCTGGCGAGCACGATGCGGCGGCCGGGGCTGGGCGTCAGCGGCCGGCAGGCGACCTCGTCATTGACCAGGATGGGCTCGGCGCTGGCCGGGATCAGGGTGATGCCCAGCCCCGACGCGACCATGTGGCGCAGGGTCATGAGCGAGCTGCCGGGGCTGGTGCCGGACGGCGCGCTGCCGACGCTGCAGGTCTCCAGCACCTGGTCGCGGAAGCAGTGGCCCTCGCCGAGCATGAGCACCGGGCTGTCGCCGAGGGCGTCGGCCGGCACCTCGCTGCGTGCGACCCAGTCGTGGTCCTGCGGCAGCAGCAGCCGGAACGGCTCGTCGAACAGCGGCGTGACACGGGTCTCGGGCGGATCGAAAGGCAGCGCCACCAGGATGGCATCGAGCTCGCCGTGCGCCAGCCGCTCGGCCAGCACGTGCGTGTAGTTCTCTTCCAGGTACAGCCTGAGCGGACTGTCTTCCTGTTTCAGGTGGCGGATCAGTCCGGGGAACAGGTAAGGCCCGACGGTGAAGATGGCGCCCAGGCGCAGCGGCTCGGCGAACTCGTCGCGCGACTGGTCGGCCATGCGCTCCAGCGCCTCGGCCTCGTGCAGCACCACCTGCGCCTGCGCGATCAGCGCCTCGCCGGCCGGTGTTACCAGCACGCCGTGGCGATGGCGTTCGAAGATGATGATGCCGAGCGAATCCTCGAGCTTGCGGATGGCCACCGACAGCGTCGGCTGGGCGACATGGCAGCGTTCGGCGGCGCGGCCGAAGTGGCGCTCCTGTGCCAGTGTGACGAGATAGCGCAGCTCGGTTAAGGTCATGACCGCTCGGCTCCGGAATCTGGCTGGCGCCGGCAGCCACGGGGGCGGGCGGCGAATTAGTTTCAGGCTATCGAATTATTATTGATATGGCAAAAATTCTTATCGTTGGCGCGGGGGATGTCGGTGGCCGGCTGGCGCGGCTGCTGGCGGCGGATGGTCATGCGGTGTGGGCGCTGCGCCGTCATGTGCCGGAGGATGCCGGCACGCCGGACAGTGCGCATGCCGGCGTGGCGCAGGGCGCTGGCCGCCTGACCTGGCTGGCGGCGGATGTCACCCGGTCGGAGACGCTGCGGCTGCCGGCGGGGCTCGATGTCGTGGTCACCGCGCTGGCACCCGGCCAGTCCGGCAGCTACCGCGAGATCTACGTCGAAGGCACGCGCGCCCTGCAGCAGGCGCTGGCGGGGCAGCATCTGTGCCGGCAGTTCTGGGTCTCGTCCACCAGTGTCTACGGCGAGCAGGCCGGCGAGTGGATCGACGAGACCACGCCGGCTACGGCCGCCAGCGACAACGCCGTGGCCCTGCGCGAGGCCGAGGCGCTGGTGACGGCCTCGCCGTGGCCGGCCAGCATCGTGCGTTTCGGCGGACTCTACGGGCCGGGCCGGCATCGCCTGCTGCGCCTGGTCGAGAGCGGCCGCCCGGTGCCTGTGGAGCCGCCGAGCTGGAGCAACCGCCTGCATGTCGAGGACGCCGCCGGCTTCCTGCGGCATCTGGTCACATGCGCGCTGGCCGGCGCGCCACTGCTGCCCTGCTACCTGGGTGTCGATGACGAGCCGTCGCCGCAGCACGAGGTGCTGACCTGGCTGGCGGCCCGCATGGGGCTGCCGGCACCGCCCGGCGAGCGCCGCGCAGCCGGTGCCGCGCAGGGCCGGCGCATCCGCAACCGCGCCCTGCGCGACAGCGGCTATGCGCTGCGTTACCCGGATTACCGCGCCGGCTATGCCCAGGTGCTGGCCGCACGTGATGCGGCGGAGCATGGCGCCTGACCATGCCACTCTGCCGGCCGCCGCGATCGCCTCGTCGGATGCCGCGCGCCGTTCGTCATTGTGACCGTCAGATGACTGTCCTTGTCCTGTCCTTGTCCTGTCCGGGGCCGTGCCGCCGACGCTAGATTCGGCCGTTTTCCCCGCACGCCCGCGGGCCGCGCCTGCCTCCCGGTCCTGGAGGCGACGCCGGCCGCTGCCTGGCGTGGGG
>NZ_PTQZ01000280.1 GCF_002943415.1 Amnimonas aquatica
AGCTGCGCCAGGCCGCAGGCCCTGACACGACCGTCACCGCAACACCGCCGCGCCTGAGCCTCAGCCAGCCCCGCTCGCACTGCCCGCACTGCCGGACACCGCTGCGGCTGATCGATCTGGTTCCCGTGCTGAGCTGGCTGGCCCTGCGCGGTCGCTGTCACCACTGCCAGGCCGGCATCAGTTCGCGCTATCCGCTGGTGGAGCTGGCAAGCGCCGGCCTCGCGGTGCTTTCCGTCTGGCAGCTGGGCCCCGGCGCCGAAGCACTGGCCTGCTACGGTCTGCTGGTCACCCTGCTGACCGCCGCGCTGGTCGACCAGGCCAGCCAGTGGCTGCCCGACCGCATCACCCTGCCCCTGCTCTGGACCGGCCTGCTGGTCACCAGCCTGGGCCTGAACCCAGCCGGCACCGACCTGGGCGATGCCGTCTGGGGCGCAGCCGCCGGCTATCTGTCGCTGTGGCTGGTCGCCGGCGGCTTCAGGCTGGTCACCGGCCGCGACGGANCGACCCTTCCTTACTGAGAAACACGCATGTCCCGATGGATACTTGGCGTCACCGGCGGCATCGGCTCCGGCAAGACCGCCGTCACCGACCACTTCCAGCGCCTCGGCATCGTCGTCGTGGATGCCGACCTGGCCGCACGCAAGGTCGTCGAGCCCGGGCAGCCGGCCCTGGCCGCCATCGCCGCGCATTTCGGCGACCGGGTGCTGGATGCCGACGGCCGTCTGCTGCGCCCCGTGCTGCGCGAAATCGTGTTCAGCGACCCGGCCCAGCGCAAAGCGCTGGAGGCCATTACGCACCCGGCCATACGCGAGACCCTGGAGCGGGAGCTGACGGCGGCGGATTCACCCTACGCCATCCTCGCCTCGCCGCTGCTCTGGGAGAGCGGCCAGTCCGCGCTGGTGCGACGCACGCTGCTGGTCGATGCCCCCGAGCACCTGCAGATAGCGCGCGCTTCGGCACGCGACGGCGTCAGCCCGGGACAGATCGAAGCCATCCTGAAGGCCCAGTGGAGCCGCGAGCAGCGCCTGGCCCGGGCCGATGACGTGCTGCTGAACGACGGCACGCTGGCCGCGCTGCAGGCGGGCGTGGAACGTCTGCACGCCGGCTATCTGCAGGAAGCCTCGACATGAGTCGCGCCAGCGGAAACACGGGAACCGCAGGTGTGCCCAGGATTCACTGCCCGTCATGCCGCAAACCGGGCGACTGGAGTGCCGAATCGCCGTTCAGGCCGTTCTGCAGCGAACGCTGCCGGCTGATCGACCTCGGGGCCTGGGCCTCGGAGCGCTACGCGATTCCGGTGGAAACACCGCCCGACCAGGACGAATTCTGAGCCCGCAGACAGCGTTCAGAAACCGCTGATGCCCGCTACGCCACGACCGCCCGCCGCGCGCACCGTGTCCAGATCGGCCGGATGCATGCCGCCGAGCGCATAGACGGGCAGCGGAGCATCCGCCACCAGCCGGCGCCAGCGCGACCAGCCCAGCGCCTCCGCCCCCGGATGTGACGCTGTCGGCTTCAGCGGCGAAAGCAGCGCACAATCCGCCTGCAGAGCCATGGCCAGCGACAGTTCATGCGCGTCATGGGCGGCCACCGACAGCAGCTGCCCCGGCCGCAGCCCGGCCGGACGCCCGGACGTGGCGGCCAGCAGCCGACTGGCCGCCGCCGGCAGATGCACACCGGCGGCGCCGGGCACCCGGGCCAGCAGCGCCGGATCGCCATGCAGCAGCAGCGGCGGGCCGTCCGGGCCTGCCAACGCGAGCAGCCGGCACGCCCCGTCGATCAACTGCGCGGAT
>NZ_PTQZ01000281.1 GCF_002943415.1 Amnimonas aquatica
AGTCGGCGCTGAGTTCGCTGCCGAGGCGGTCCTGATGGCGCCTGAGGGCATCGCTCAGCGCCTTGAGGTGGGCGATGCGCTGCTCGGCGGTGGCGATGGGCGCGTTGTCGAAGGCTTCGCGCTGACGCTGGAAAACGGCTTCCATTGCCGAGACTTCGAGGCTTTTGCCGGGGTGTTCGTAGATCATGAGCGCGCTCCTGTGGCTGCTGGCCAGCAGGCGATGCGCTGGCGATCGGCCACGTTTGCATGCCGATCCGGCCTTGCAGAGGGCAGGGAATGCCAATATGGGGGCAGATGATGTCATTCCGACCAAGCGGTCACATCAGGCCTCCGTCATCAGGGATTCTCCTGATCAGACATGCCTAAATTCATTTCGCTGATATGCAATATTGCAAATCCTGACTTCAACCGGGAAATGCGACTGGGTATCATCCGGCACTTGTCATTGGCGGTCCGTGCGGTCGCCGACACATTTCAGAGGTCCGGTGCGCCGGGCCGGTACGCAACGGAGAGGTCCCATGTCCGCGTTTGCCCAGGAAAAGGTGCTGTCTGTCCATCACTGGAACGACACGCTGTTCAGCTTCACCACCACCCGTGATCCGGGGCTGCGCTTCAAGACCGGCCAGTTCGTCATGATCGGCCTCGAGGTCAACGGCAAGCCGCTCATGCGCGCCTACTCCGTGGTCAGCGCGCACTACGCCGACCACCTCGAGTTCTACAGCATCAAGGTGCAGGACGGCCCGCTGACCTCGCGCCTGCAGCACCTGCAGGTCGGCGACACCCTGCTGGTGTCGCGCAAGCCCACCGGCTCGCTGATCATGGACAACCTGAAGCCGGGCAAGAACCTCTACCTGCTCTCCACCGGCACCGGCCTGGCACCGTTCATGAGCGTGGTGCGCGATCCCGAGTTCTACGAGGCCTTCGACAAGGTCATCCTTACCCATGGCGTGCGCTGGAAGAACGAGCTGGGCTACTTCGAGCACATCACCGAAGACCTGCCGGAAGACGAGCACTTCGGCGAGCTGGTGCGCGACAAGCTGATCTACTACCCGACGGTGACGCGCGAGGACTTCCAGCAGCAGGGCCGCCTGACCGACCTGATCGAGTCCGGTAAGCTGTTCGAGGACATCGGCCTGCCGCCGTTCGATCCCGAGCATGACCGCATCATGATCTGCGGCAGCCCGAGCATGCTCAAGGACCTGGTCGAGATCCTCGACAAGCGCGGTTTCGTCGAGGGCACCAGCCATGCCCCGGGCGACTACGTGATCGAGCGCGCCTTCGTCGAGAAGTGAGCTCTGATCCGCAGCCGTGAAGGCCGGATGCCAGTGCTGCTGACATCCGGCCTTCCTGTTTCCGCCCCCAGCCACATCTGCAGGATGTCCCCGCCATGATCAGCATCGATGCCACCGATCTCCGCACCTTCGTGCCGGCGCAGGATTTCGCGCTGTCCTTGCGTTTCTACGCGGCGCTCGGCTGCGAGCTGGAGTGGTCGGACGAAAACCTGGCCCTGTTCCGCCTCGGCGGTTCGCGTTTCTATCTGCAGAATTTCCACGTCAGGGAGTGGGCCGAGAACAGCATGCTGCACCTGTCCGTGCGCGACGCCGCGGCCTGCTTCCGGGACATCTCCGGGCTCATCGCCGACGGCGATTTTCCCGGTGCCCGCGTGGCGCCGCCCCGGCAGGAGCCCTACGGTGCCCTGGTCACCTATGTCTGGGATCCGTCCGGGGTGCTGCTGCACCTGGCCCAGTGGGACGCGCCCTGATCCGGCCGCGTCATGCCTCGCCGGGCGCGG
>NZ_PTQZ01000282.1 GCF_002943415.1 Amnimonas aquatica
GGAGAACGAGCCCGAGCGCGGCATTCGCTGCACCATGTGCTTCGACATGCGTTTCGAGCGCACGGCGCTCTATGCCCACGAGCACGGCTTTCCGGTGATCAGCAGCTCGCTGGGCATTTCGCGCTGGAAGAACATGGCGCAGATCAACGACTGCGGGCATCGCGCCGCCGGTCATTACCCGGGCCTGGTCTACTGGGACTACAACTGGCGCCGGCAGGGCGGTGCCCAGCGCATGGTGGAGATCAGCAAGCGCGAGCATTTCTACCAGCAGGAGTACTGCGGCTGCGTGTATTCGCTGCGCGACAGCAACCGCCAGCGTCTGGCCGCCGGGCGAGAGCGCATCCGCATCGGGGTGCAGTACTACGGGGATCCGGAGCCGGGCGGCGAGGCCTGAGCAGGATGCGGCGGCAGGCGCGCAAAAAAAGCCCCGGCGAACCGGGGACAACAGGGGTTCAGCGCTTGCCGGCGGCGGGTCGCCGCCGGTGAATCACGATGCCTGGACTCAGGCGGCCCTGGCGGCCACGGCGCCATCCAGACGTTCGCGCCAGTAGGCGACCAGCGCGCTGTTCTCGTGGTCCCAGGGGTGGAAGCCGGGCTTGAAGAAGTCCAGGTACTCCGACCACAGGCCGCTGACCACGCCGTTGCGACCGAGCAGCTTGTTGAGGCCGAAGGCCCAGGTGCGCAGATTGAACAGCTGCTTGTCGCGATACATGAACTGGACCTGGAAAGCGGCGACCACGGCGGCGAGGATCACCGAGGCCAGCACCTGGAACACCACGCGTTCGGTGTAGCTGCTGCCCGGCACGTTCTGGTACAGGTCGAAGGCCACGGCCTTGTGCTCGGTCTCTTCGATGGCGTGCCACATCCAGATCGGGCGCATTTCATCCGACAGGTTGTTCATGATGTCGGTGTCGGTGAGCAGGCGGTTGGCGATGATGGCGGTGAAGTGCTCCAGCGCCACCGTCACCGCCAGCTGCTGGCGCGCGGTGAGGATGCGGCGGCCGATGTTGAGCAGGCCGAGGGTGAATTTCTCGGCGCGCAATGCCGGCAGGCCCTTGGCCTCCAGCATGTTGTTCATGCTGACGTGTTCCAGCGAGTGCATGGCTTCCTGCCCGATGAAGCCGGAGATGTCCTTCTGGGTCACGGTGTCGCCGGTGTGTTCGCGCAGGGCGCGCACGGAGTCGACGAAGAAGCGCTCGCCGACCGGGAAGAGGGTGGACAGGGTGCCCATGAAGTGGGTGCAGAAGGCATCGTCATAGGCCCAGTGACGAGGGATGCTGTCGGCCGGGAATTCGAAGTCCATGCGCGTCGGCTTGATACTGATGACGTCCGGGGTCGCCTTGTGCTTCGCGGCTTGATGCTTCTGGGTGCGGGCCATGGTGATACCTGTTCTTCGTGGCTGTGACGCATCGGTCACGATGTCTTTAAGTTATTTCCTCCATGTGACAGTGTCAACTGTAACAGTATGGTTTTTTGTAGCGATGGCCTCATCACAAGGTCGCATGGAGGCTGCGGAGCGGCGGCATTGTTGCCGCCTGGGCAACATGGCGGTGAGCGCCGGCCGGTTTATGGCGGCTCGCGCTCTGCCGATACTGGAAGCCTGATCCCGTCAGGAGAGCCGACATGACCCAGCTGCATTCCCGTTCCGTCCAGCGCCTGCTGCGCGGCCAGGACACGCGTGATGGCGCCGGCGTGAAGCTCACCCGCGTCATCGGCACTGCCATGCTGCCCGATCTCGACCCCTTCCTCATGCTCGACGAGTTCCGCTCGGACACGGCGGACGACTACATC
>NZ_PTQZ01000283.1 GCF_002943415.1 Amnimonas aquatica
CCGGTTCAGCGATTCCCAGGGGTCGGACACGGCCAGCGCGCCCAGCGTGGCCTGCTCGAAGGCATCCAGGCTTTCCTTGGGCAGGAAGCGCAGCGAATCCAGCGGATTCAGGAAGCCGTCGGCATCGGGCGCCACTGCCAGCGGTGCCAGGGTGGCTGGCATGCTGGACGGCACATCCGCCACAGCGGCGGGCGTGACCGCTTCCGGCGCGGACTCCGTGGCCGGTGCGGTTTCCGCGTGCGCCGGCAGCGTTGCCGCCAGCCCGGTGAGGCCGGCGAGGAGGAGGGCGGTCAGCTGGCGGTCAGTCATGGAGGAACTCCAGCATGGCGGCGACGTTCTCGCGGTAGGTCAGGTTGCCGAGGTGGCCGCCGCGCGGGAACACGGTGAGGCGGTCGCCGAATGTCGCGCGCAGGAAGCCGAGGTCGCCCGGGCCGAGGATGAGGTCGTCGGCGTTGGTCATGACGCCCACTTTCGTGGCGCTCTTCAGGTAATCCTCGAGGCCGTGCAGGCTGGTGTCGCGGATCAGCGCAGGCAGGTCGGTGCCATCGAAGTGTTCGCGCCAGAACGGCAGCAGCTGGGTGCGTATGTAGCAGTTGAAGTTGCACAGCAGCGCCTGGCGGAAATACGGCGTCAGGCTGGTGCCTTCGGTGATCTTCGCGTCCGTCGGCACGATGCCGCCGCGCCGGTTGACCAGGTCGGAGGTGAACACGATGTCCGCCGCCGCGAAGCGGAAGGCGGAGCCGATGAGCATGGCCAGCTCCTCGTTGCTCAGGCCCTGGGGCGACTGCTGGAAGTCGTAGAGCATGGCTTCGTTGAGCTGGATGTGACCCTTGTCCTGGAAGTAGCGTGCCAGCTTGGCGAAGATCAGGTCGTAGAAGGTCTGGCTGTCGGTCACGCCCTTGACCTCGGTGTGCACCAGGCGGTCAAGGTTGCTGACCGAGGTGTAGAGGTTGACCGGCGGGTTGAGCAGCAGCACGCGCTTGAAGTCGAAGGCCTTTTCCTGTTCATCCAGCGCGCTGACGAAGGCGGCGTTGAGGCCGCCCAGGCTGTAGCCGGTGAGGTAGTAGCCGGTGACCGGCAGCTCGGCGTTCTGCGCGCGCACCGCCTGCATGACGGCGTAGAGGTCGCGCGCGTCCTCGCGGCTGAAGCCGGGCGTGGCATGGCGCGAGGCCGCTGCCATGAAGTCGTAGCTGGTCGGGGAGGAGAGCTGCACGACGTGGTAGCCGGCCTTGTAGAAGATCTTCTTCAGGCTCTCCATGCTGCCGCTGGCGTAGTTCGAGCCGGTGCCGGCAATGATGAAGACCAGCGGCGCCGGCTGGTGCTGCCGGGCGATGCGGTACTTCAGCTTGCGCACCGACCAGAAGTTGTCCGGCAGGTCGAACTCCCTCTCCGGACGCAGGGTCAGCGCGTAGTCATCCTGGTCGATGTTGCGGTCGGCGGGCAGGCCTTCGGGCTGCAGCGCCGGCGGCGTGCCGGTGATGGTGGCGATGAACGGGTTGCCGAGCGGGAAAGCGTAGCTGTCGGGTGCCGGTGCGGCGCTGGTGGGCGCGGAAGCCAGCAGCGGCGCGAGCAGGCAGGGCAGCAGGAAGCGGGTGATCAGTGGCATGGTCTGTCCTGGTTCACGGGGGCGCGCAGCCTGCTGATAACGGCCGGCATGGGCGTGCGCCGACATATTCGGACATTTTCGGTGATTAGCCAAACATTGTCAGACAGGGCACGTTGTTTCCATGCCGCAGTTTTGCCATGCTTTAGTGTCTTGTTCCAGGCAGCTTCACG
>NZ_PTQZ01000284.1 GCF_002943415.1 Amnimonas aquatica
CGTCACCCGGGCCTCGCCGACAACGACCGCTGGATGGCCTCGTTCGGTCTCGGCTACCAGATCGACAAGCACACCAGCGTCGACCTGGCCTACAGCTACCTGTGGATCGCGCCGGGCGACGCCAACTTCCACGAGCCCTGCACCGGCACCTACTACGAGCGCGACGACAACTCGGTGGGCGGTGCCAGCGAATGCACGGCCAACGGCGGCACCTTCCGCGCCAGCTACTACGACAGCCATGCGCACATCTTCGGCCTGCAGCTGAACAAGCGCCTCTGACGAGCCCTTGTGCCGCCATTGCAGCGGACATGAAAAAGCCGGCGATCATGCCGGCTTTTTCATGTCCGCTGCGCGTGGCCGGCGACAGCCGGGCCCGCGCCGACCCCGTCAGAGATCGAGGTTGACCACCTTCAGGCGCCCTTCCGTTTCGCAGGCCGCCTCGGGCGCGACACGCTTCTGCTCCAGCCCCTCGAAATCGAACAGCTCGCGATCACCGAGCTGAGACGGGGCCACGTTCTGGGTGGCGGTGAAGATGCTGTCCAGGCGTTGCGGGAACTGGCGGTCCCAGTCGCGCAGCAGCTGGTTGATGGCTGCGCGCTGCAGGTTCTCCTGCGAGCCGCAGAGGTTGCAGGGAATGATCGGGAAGCCCTTGAGCCGCGCGTACTCGGCGATGTCCTTTTCCTTGCAGTAGGCCAGCGGACGGATCAGCACATTCTTGCCGTCGTCGGACAGCAGCTTGGGCGGCATGGCCTTCATGCGGCCGGCATGGAACAGGTTGAGGAACAGCGTGGCCATGATGTCGTCGCGGTGGTGACCGAGCGCGACCTTGGTGGCGCCGATCTCCTGCGCGAAAGCGTAGAGGTTGCCGCGGCGCAGGCGCGAGCACACGGCGCAGTAGGTCTGCCCTTCCGGCGTGAGCTTCTTGACGATGCTGTAGGTGTCCTTCTCGAGGATGTAGAACGGCACGCCGCGCTCGGTCAGGTACTTCGGCAGCACATCCTCGGGGAAACCCGGCTGCTTCTGGTCGAGGTTGACCGCGATCAGCTCGAACTTCACCGGCGCGCTGATCTGCAGGCTGAGCAGTATCTCCAGCATGGTGTAGCTGTCCTTGCCGCCGGACAGGCAGACCATGATCCGGTCGCCATCCTGGATCATGTTGTAGTCCTGGATGGCCTGGCCGGTCAGCCGCCGTAGACGCTTCTGCAGCTTGTTCAGCTCGCGGCGCTGGCGCGCGTCCGTGCCCTCGCCCGCGACCACCGCCTCGGGTTCGTCATGTTCTGCGTCGTCCTCGCCGGACTGCGCGTCGCGCGGCCCTGCCTCGGGCACGAACAGGCCGACGGGATCGGCCACGGGATGGGACGGCACGCTGCCGGCGGGAATGGACATGGGAAACGCCTCGACCTCTTTCAAGGGGCGCATTTTCCCGGATGCCGGCCTGTCTGTAAACGACAGGCCGGCCCGGAACTCGCGGCGATCAGAAGCGCTGGTTCATCTGGATGCCCACGGAGTGCGCGTAGGTGTCCTTGAACGTGCCCTTGAAGGTGCCGCCGTTGCCGGTGCACTGGTTGGTCGGCGTGGCGCCGGCGCTGCTGTTGCTCTGCGACGGAATGTAGCCGGACGGGTGGCAGTCGTCGGTGTAGCTCGCGTCGGCATCGGCGATGTGGATGTAGCTGTAGGCGAAGTCGAAGTCCAGGTTGCGGTTCTTCGCGTAGTTGGCGCCCAGCGAGAACACGTAGCGGTCATTGTCGGGCACCGTGGCAT
>NZ_PTQZ01000285.1 GCF_002943415.1 Amnimonas aquatica
CGACAACAACAAGAACAGAAACGGCCGGCGGCGATCCGCCATCCGGCCGGACGGGGACAGCACATGCGCAAATGGTCCGGCAGCGTTGCAAGAACGCGTTTCCTCATGGTGTCGGCGCTGGCGGCCCTGCTTGCCGCCTGCGGTGGCGGCGGCAAGCAGGGCGGCGACAGCGGCTCGCCCTCCGAGACGGCGGCGCGCCTGCCCGGCTTCGAGGCGCCGGGTGTCGGCATCGTCCGCGATGACAGCAACGCCAACGCGGCCTCCTGCAAGACCGGCCAGAACCTGGAGGGCGGGCGTCATTACCCGGTGACGCTGACCTCGGCCAGCGGCAAGAGCATCGTGTTCGAGGTCATCGAGCCGAAGCGCTTCGACTGCACGCGCGGCAATCCGCTGGTGCTGCACGGCCACGGCTTCGGCGGCTCGCGCACCCAGGACCCGGCGGGCACCCAGCTCGAACGCTTCCAGGACAACGGCTACGCCGTCATCAGCATCGACCAGCGCGGCTTCCACGACAGCTCGGGCACGGTGCGCGTCATGGACCCCAACTTCGAGGGCCGCGACCTGCTGCAGATCCTCGACTGGGCGGAGACCCATCTCGACTATCTGGCGCATGACCGCAAGGCCGGCGGCTACAACCTCGTCGCCGCCTCGACCGGCGGCAGCTACGGCGGCATGTACCAGCTGCTGCTGCACAACCTCGACCCCAAGCACCGGCTGGATGTGCTGACGCCGGACATCACGCCGCATGACCTGCGCTACAGCCTGAATCCGAACGGCACCACCAAGTCGGTGTGGGCGCTGCTGCTGGTGCTGGGCGGCGAGGCCGGTGCGAATCAGCCGCTGATCGGCGGTCTGGATCCGGCGATCAAGGAGACGCTGCTGCGCGGCGTGCTGGGCAACGTGATCCACGCCGGCGCGCTGCCGTTCTTCTACTACCACAGCTCGAAATACTTCCTCGACGCGCTGCCGGAGAGCGAGCAGCTGCCCATGGATTTCCTCACCGGCGACCTGTCGGGCGGCATGAGCTACGACTTCCCGGCCATCCGTCCGGCGAAGGTCGACATCCTGTTCAGCCAGGGTATCCGCGACACGCTGTTCAACTTCAACGAGGGCTGGGCCAATTACCTCGGCTACAAGGCGCTGGGCGGCGACGTGCGCCTGATGAGCCACGAGAGCGGGCACATCCTGCCCGGCACGCAGACCCTGCTGGGCCAGCTCGGCCCGCTCAATGACGCCGTCGGCGGCCTGGTCGGCCTGCTCAACACGATCGGTCTCAGTCTGCCCGATCTGCAGACGCCGTCCGGTCCCGGCAGCTGCGGCGGCTTGTCCAAGGATGACGCGGTGCTGGCCTTCATCAACGAGAAGCTGAAGCCGGCCGATGCGCAGCCGGCGGATGCCGCGGTGAAGGCCGGGCTGGACCGTCTGCGCAGCGAGGTCTGCCTGTCGCTGGCGCCGGACAAGGCGGTCTGGGTCGCGCCGGACCATGTCGCCGACCGCAACCGCGTCGAAGTGCCGGTGGCGCAGAGCCTGATTCCGGTGCCGAACAGCGTGCTCGGCGTGACCAGCCTGCTGCTGCCGACCTTCATTCCGCTCGACATCCCGGCCGACAAGCGCACCGTGGCCGGCATCGGCAGGCTGGACGTGACGCTGTCATCGCTGCTGCCCTTCGATGGCTGCGAAGTCACCGCCGGCCTGCCGCCGGAGTTTCCGATCAAGGCCTGCGACGTGATCATCCATGTCGGCTTCGGTGCCCGCAAAG
>NZ_PTQZ01000286.1 GCF_002943415.1 Amnimonas aquatica
ACCGGGAGTGCGTGCACAGCGTCAAATACCGGATTGCCAAATCCGCCAATCAGCTGCCTGTGCTGGCGCAGAACCTGATTCCCGGCATCGAGGTGGGCAGCCGGCATCGCAGCTCCTGGCCTGAATGGTTCGAGCCGGAAACGCTGACGCCAAGGCGCTGATCCGACCGGGGACAGACCGGGCACCGGTCTGCTGCGACAAAATGCCGCGGAGGACTGCGCCATCAAGTGTCCGCTGGCTGCCCCTCAGACGCGCACAGCCCCCATACAGGAAAGAGGGTCCTGCTGCTCCGGTAGAAGAAATTCGGGGAACAGCGCTCGGATCCCAGATCCATCTTCTGTTTTTTGATGGTCTTGAACCAGCTCAGGTCGATATCCGGCGCCCCGGCCGGTACGCTCAGGCCATGTCCTGCATGACGCGGAAATACGCCCCCATGAGCCGCCCGGACCAGGAGCGCGCCGACCAGCCCTCGTAGTGCGCGCAGTGGCTGCCCTCGGCGGTGGTCACCAGGATCACGTCCGGCATCTGGCGCATGCCGTCCAGCCAGGGGCTGATGTTGCCGATGCGGCAGACCGGGTCGTCCTCGGCGTTGAGCAGCATCACCGGCGTGCGTATGCCGTGGAAGACATGCATGGGGTTGCTGGCGCGGTCATAGGCCTCGTAGCTGTCGTGTCCGGCCAGCTCGTACAGGTTGCGGTGGAACTCGGCCAGGTCAGCCGCCGCCTGCAGGCGCGCGGTCGTGCCCAGGTGCGCGATGCGCCCGAGGTTGGGGGTGATGAACTGGCGCACCAGCTTCTTCGCCATCATGCGGCTGTAGAACGGCTGCACCCGGTCGAAGCCGGCGTCGGTGTCATAGCCCGGGCAGTAGGCAAATGCCGCCCGGAACGGCGAGGCCTCGCCCTCCTCGCCGAGATAGCGCGCGAGCAGGCCGGAACCCGCCGACGAACCGACGCCGTACAGCGGCGACGCCGGAAAGCGCGCGCGGATGGCCCGCAGCTGCTCGCGCAGGTCATCGGTGCAACCGAGGATGTTCAGGCGCGGCGTCAGCAGCGGCAGATCGGCGTGGCCGCGCCGCAGGCAGAGCACGACGCGCCAGCCGGTGGCGGCGCGCAGGTCGCGCACCAGCTCGGCCATGCTGTCCGGACTGCCGGTGATGGTGTGCAGCACCACGACGGTGGGCGTCTCCGGCGGCAGCTCGTGACCGCTCCAGAGCAGCGCGGTCTGTCCGCCATCACGCATGGCCAGGCTGTCGCGGCGGTCATAGAGCAGGCCGGCGCGCTGGCGCTTCTTCTCCGAATCCTTGCGCAGGCTGTGGAAGATCAGCTGCGCGTGCTCGTTGAACAGCCACGGCGTGGGGCGGAAGGCGTCATGCAGCTGCGGCAGCGCCGCCACCACCCGACGGTTGCGGTCGTTGTCGTGGCAGTGCACCTGCGGGCGCCGGTCCGCCGGCTGGCGCCCGGTGATGGCATGGCGTGGTGTGGCAACCGTCATGGGTCATCTCCCCCGAATGTCGTGGCGGTGTGGCGGACGTGGCCGGCCAGCGCCTCCGCCCAGGCGGAATAGGCGGCATCGCCAGGATGGAAGCCGTCGCTGGCTGTCGTCAATCCGTCCAGCCCGAAGCGTACCAGCGCGCAGCGCGGATTCAGCCCGGCCTGCACCGCCAGCACCTCGTTGAAGTGACGCGCGCGGCTGCCCAGGTAGGCGCGCAGCGGCTG
>NZ_PTQZ01000287.1 GCF_002943415.1 Amnimonas aquatica
GAACGCGCCGCCATGCAGGTAGAGGATGACGCCGCCGGCATCGCCGGCCTTCGGCGTCACCACGGTGGCAGGCACGCCGCCGGCCACCTGCGTGTACTGCCGCGTGCCGCCGCAGCCGGGCATGGCCAGCGCCAGCGCCGACACGATGCCGCGCTGCGCCGGCGCGCCCAGCGGCGGGCCGATGAAGGGCCGGAAGGCGGTGCGCAGGAAGCCGCGCAGGAAGCCCGCGAGGAAACGCTCGCCGATACTGTCCGGTACCTGGCTCATGCGCGGCCTCCGGCGGGGCTGAAACGGTAGACATCCAGCCCGGAGCGCCGGGTCAGCCAGCGGTAGCTGAGCGTGAAGCCGGGCCAGTTGGTGCTGTTGTGGCCGTTAGCGTCGACATACCAGCTGTTGCAGCCCTGCCACACCGTACGTCCGAGGTCGCGCTGGATGCCGGCGTTGTAGCGCTGGTAGCGGCCGGCGTCGACCTCGACCGCGCCGGCACCGCGTTCGCGCATGGCGCGGCGGATGCGCAGGATGTGCGCGATCTGGCTCTCCAGCATGTAGACGATGGAGTTGTGGCCGAGATTGGTGTTGGGGCCGTAGAGCATGAAGAAGTTGGGGAAGCCCGGCACGGTCATACCGAGATAGGCCTGCGCGCCGCGCTGCCAGGCCTGGTTGAGCTCCTGCCCGCCGCGCCCGGTGACGCGCATGGGCGACAGGAACTCGGTGGCCGCGAAGCCGGTGCCGTAGATGATGACATCGGCCTCGTGGCGCTGGCCGTCCGCCGTCTCCACGCCGGTCGGCGTGATGGCGCGCACGGCGCGGGTGATCACCGACACGTCCGGCCGCGCCATGGTCGCCAGGTAGTCGCTGGAAAGCAGGATGCGCTTGCAGCCGATCGGGTAGTCCGGGGTCAGGCGCGCGCGCAGGTCGGCATCCCGCCCCTGGCGCCGCAGCAGGCGCCGGAACGGCAGGCCGACTGCCAGCGACATCAGCCCGCGAAAGCGCGTGAAGGCCAGCGCGCGCGACTCGTAATGCAGGTAGATGAAACCCCGGTAGCCCTTCGCCAGCCCCGGCACGTGGCGGAACAGGGCTTTCTGCAGCGCGCCGTAGGGGCGGTCCGGGCGCGCCATGATGTAGGCCGGGGAACGCTGGAACACGCTGATGTGCTTCGGCTTGCCGGCGATGGCGGGCACGAACTGGATCGCCGAGGCGCCGGTGCCGATCACCGCCACGCGCTTGCCGCGCAGGTCGCAGTCATGGTTCCAGGTCGCGGAATGGAAGCTCTCGCCGCGAAAGCTGTCGCGGCCGGGCAGGTTCGGCAGTGCCGGCCGGCTGAGCTGGCCGGTGGCGCTGATCAGCTGCGCCGCCGTCAGCACGCTGCCGNCTCGTCGTAGTCCGCCGATGCCACCTCGGCGCCGAAGCGGATGTGGCGGAGGATGTCGTACTTGCTTGCGCAGTGGCGCAGGTAGGCGTGGATCTCGGGCTGGCGCGAGAACACGTGCGACCAGTCCGGGTTGGGCTCGAAGGAGAACGAGTACAGGTGCGACGGCACGTCGCAGGCGGCGCCGGGATAGGTGTTGTCGCGCCAGACCCCGCCGACATCGCTGCCCTTCTCCAGGATCACGATGTCGTCCGTGCCCTCGCGCCGCAGCGCGACGGCCATGCCGATGCCGCCGAAGCCGGCGCCGATGATGATGACCTCGTGATGCCGCTCAGACA
>NZ_PTQZ01000288.1 GCF_002943415.1 Amnimonas aquatica
TATGACGGCAGCGATGTCAGCCGCCACCAGTATCCGTTCGTGCCCGGCCATGTCGCCTACTGGACGCCGCTGTCGCTGGTGAAGCTGGCCTCCGACGCCGGCTGCTTC
The DNA here is from genome assembly GCF_002943415.1 of Amnimonas aquatica. Lineage (GTDB taxonomy): Bacteria > Pseudomonadota > Gammaproteobacteria > Pseudomonadales > Moraxellaceae > Perlucidibaca > Perlucidibaca aquatica_A. Next base: position 109 of record NZ_PTQZ01000288.1, read on the forward strand.
GTCGACTTCCGGACCCCGGAGATGGGCCTCAGGCGCGGCGGGCCGCGCAAGAAGTACATCATTTTCTACCGCTCGATCGAGGTGTTCTACCGCGTCAGCCTGTATTTCGGCACCCGCATGTTCGCGCCTTCGGAAAAGGGCTGAACAGGTCCGCCAGTTTTCGCCGGTGAAATTGTTGCTTGTGTGTAATTCGCCCTAAAGAGTGGCCGGGCGCCTCCGATAAGTGAGTACAAGCTGAACGGCAGTCGCCGCAGCGGGAACACCACCGACTGGTACGAGGAGAAACATCATGGCTATGACCATCAACACCAATGTGGCCTCGCTGAACGCTCAGCGCAATGTCTACAAGTCCCAGGACAACCTGGCCACCTCCCTGCAGCGCCTGTCCACGGGCCTGCGCGTCAACAGCGCCAAGGACGATGCCGCCGGCCTCGCCATCAGCGAACGCTTCACGGCGCAGATCAAGGGTCTCAACCAGGCCGCCCGCAATGCCAACGACGGCATCTCGCTGGCGCAGACCGCCGAAGGCGAACTGGCCCAGGTGACCAGCAACCTGCAGCGCATCCGCGAACTGTCGGTGCAGGCCGCCAACGGCACCAACTCCAGCGACGACCGCGAAGCGCTGCAGAAGGAAGTCACCCAGCTGACCGAAGAAGTCGGTCGCGTGCTGGGCAAGGCCAACTTCAACGGCCAGGAGCTGTTCACCGGCGCCGGTGGCACCTCGGGCTCGTTCAGCTTCCAGGTCGGCGCGAATGCCGGCGACACGATCGATGTCACGATCTCGACCATGACCAACTCCGGTCTCGGTATCGATGCCCTGGACATCTCCACGGCCTCCGGCGCCAGCGCCGCGATCACGGCCATCGACGATGCCCTCGACCAGGTCAACAGCCTGCGTGCCGACCTCGGTGCCGTGCAGAACCGCTTCAGCTCGCTGGTGACCAGCCTGCAGACCTCGGCGGAAAACCTGTCGGCCTCGCGCGGACGCATCATCGACACCGACTTCGCGCAGGAAACGGCGAACCTGACCAAGGGCCAGATCCTGCAGCAGGCCGGCGTGGCCATGCTGTCCCAGGCCAACTCGATGCCGCAGAGTGTGCTCAGCCTGCTGCAGTAAGGCCCGCCGCAAGGCTGGGGGCAGGTGTGAAAGGCTGCGGCAGGACGGGTCCCGACCCGTCCTGCCGCAGGCGCTGACAAAGCGCTTCCGCGCCCTAAAGTTCCGCACGTGGCTGACGATAGGCAGATAGAGGTATTGGGCTAGATGCCGTGAGAGGTGTGTCATGGACACGATCGACATCAGTGGTCTGGCCGGCCGTTTCGCGCCGGGCCATGGCATGACAGGCGGGGCCTCCGCGCGGGGCGCCGCCGTTGTCGTTTCCGGGAATCCGTCCGCGGCGGCGGGCGCTGGGCATGACTTCGTGTCGCTGTCCGCGCAGGCCGCCGGGCTGTCGTCCGGGGCCGTCGCCGCGTTGCCTGCCGATGCGGCGGCGCAGGCCGCGGATCAGGCGGACTCCGATGACGCCGAGGCCCTTGCCGAGCTGATGCGACAGCGCAACCTGTCGTTCAGCATCGACGAGGACAGCGGGGTCTC
>NZ_PTQZ01000289.1 GCF_002943415.1 Amnimonas aquatica
ACTTCTGTGGATAACTGACAGGGTCAAACTTGTCCACAATCGTCCACAGGAAACACAGCGAGCGCCGAGGGCATCTTCAAACAACTTTCATGTCAATGCAAGTTCATGTTTATAAATATAAAAAATGACTTGTCCACAGAAACGGCCGAACACCATATAAACCATTACCGCTCTTTAAATCTTTCTTGTGAGTATTAGGACAACGAGCAGCCCGAATCCTCATCGCGTCTGTGCACAATCGTGAAACCGTGGAACAGGGCAGGACCTCATCTGCAAGTGACAGGAGACAGGTGCATATTCCGGGGAATGCGCTATAGTTCCGAAACAAGGTACGCAGAACCGGTGGCTGCATCATCAGGATCACCAGTCCGCGACAGCGAAGCGGCGTGATCCTCGGTCAGCGAATTCGATTGACAGCGACTGGTCATTTACTTACCATCTCGCACCTTTCCGCCCGCATGGGCCTGTTCAGCATCGGATTACGGTCATGAAGCGCACTTTCCAACCCAGCACCATCAAGCAGAAGCGCACCCACGGTTTCCGCGCCCGCATGGCGACCAAGAACGGCCGTCAGGTCCTGGCTCGCCGTCGCGCCAAGGGCCGCAAGCGTCTGACCGTCTGAACCCGGCTGCCTGAAAGCAGGTGACCGGCAAGCGCTATCCGCGATCCCTGAGGCTGCTGACACCAGCGGACTTCAAGCGGGTCATGGATGGCGCCGTGTTCAAGGCCAGCCAGGGCAGCTTTCTGCTGCTGGCCAGACCGTCCGAAAGCGGCAACAGCCGCATCGGCTTCATCATTGCGAAGAAGAAGGTCCGCCTGGCTGTTGATCGCAACCGCATCAAGCGGTGTGTCCGCGATGATTTCCGGCTCATGAACAGCGAACTGCCCGCCATGGATATCGTTTTCCTGGCCCGTCAGGATCTGTCCGTGATCGACAACATGACCCTGCACGACAACTGTCGCGACGCTCTGCGCAAGCTGGCGCGCAAGGCACGTCAGCAGCCGTCGCAGGAATCGCCGCCCCAGCCGTCATGAAACAGATCGCCCTGCTGCCGATCCGCTTCTACCGCTATGCCATCAGTCCCATGATGGCGCCTCACTGCCGTTTCCACCCCAGCTGCTCGGCCTATGCCGAGGAAGCCATTCATCGTTTTGGCGTGGTGCAAGGCGGATGGCTGGCAACAAAACGTCTCGCGAGGTGTCATCCGGGGCATCCCGGCGGTTATGATCCGGTGCCCGAGACGTTGACGCCCGGTTCAACCCATACCCCTGGTTCAAGCAACCGACAGGACCCGTAAAGCATGGAACTCCGTCGCACCGTGATTCTGATCGCACTGGCCGTGGTCAGCTATTTCCTCTTCCTGAACTGGCAGCAGGACTACGCGCCCAAGCCTGAAGCGGCGCCGGTCGCCGAAGAGCAAGCCGTCGCCGTGGACAATCCGGCAGTGACCGCGGGTGCAGCGGCTTCCGTCGATGTACCCCAGGCCGTGGCCACCACGCCGGCAGCCAGCGATGTTCCGGTTGCCGTCACGCCGCCGTCGCAGGCCCTCGCCGAAACCGCCAAGGTTTCCGCCGAGCGCGGCACAGGTGGCGTGGTGCGTGTCAGCACCGATGTGCTCAACGTCGATATCGACATCAATGGCGGCGACATTGTCCGCGTCGCGCTGCCTGCCTTCACC
>NZ_PTQZ01000029.1 GCF_002943415.1 Amnimonas aquatica
CTGATCAAAATGATAATACAAGTCATTAAGACCAATACAGATCAATGAGAACAAAACTCATATGCAAGAACCGACAGCCGTCGGGCTGGCGAGGCGGCAGCGCCCGAAGGCGCTCGCTCAGGAGAAATGCCGGTAGCCGCCCGGCAGCGCGACATCCAGGACCTGGCCGTGCCAGCGCAGGTCCAGTCCCGGCGCCTCGGTCACCCGGCCGATGCAGGCCAGCGGCAGCGCCAGCGCGTCGGCCAGGGCGGGCAGCCGCTTCTCGGCGGCGGGAGGAAGGGTGAACAGCAGCTCGTAGTCATCGCCGACAGCCAGGGCCCAGGCCAGCATCTGCTCACGGCCGGCATCGCCACTGCCAGCCAGGGCAGTCAGCGCGGAGGACAGCGGCAGGTGCTCCAGCTGCAGCCGCGCTCCGAGCGGCCCGCCCGTGCCGGCGGATGCCGCCAGCAGATGCCCCAGGTCCTGCAGCAGACCGTCGGAAACATCCATGGCGGCGGTGGCGATGCCACGCAGGGCCAGGCCCAGCGCCAGCCTGGGTGATGGCCGGTGCAGGCGCGCCAGGGCATGGTCGCGCGCGGCCGCAGACAGACCGGTGACGGCATTCGCGACACCGGCCGGCACGGCATCGAGGGCCAGCGCCAGCCCCAGGCCGGCATCGCCGAGGGTGCCGGAAACACAGATCAGGTCGCCCGGACGGGCGCCATCTCGGCGCAGCGCCAGCGCCGGCGGCACGCTGCCGAGGGCTGTCACGGTCAGGCTCAGCGGACCGCGCGTGGTGTCACCGCCGATCAGCGGCACGCCTTCGGCGTCGGCGAGCGTGAAGAAGCCGGCGCTGAGGCCCGCCAGCCAGTCTGGATCGGCCTCCGGCAAGGTCAGCGCCAGGGTCACGCCCTGCGGCCGGGAGCCCATGGCGGCGAGGTCGGAGAGGTTGACGGCCAGCGCCTTCCAGCCGATGTCGAAGGCCGTCGCCGTTAGGGGGAAATGGCGGCCGGCCACCAGGGTGTCGGTGGTGACCGCCAGCGACTCGCCGGGCGGCAGGTCGAGCAGGGCGGCGTCATCGCCGATGCCGAGCCGGACCGGAACGCCAGCACCAGCACCAGTATCGGTGCCGGCGCTAGGCACGCGCTGGAAATAGCGGCGGATCAGGCCGAACTCGTCCAGCGCCATGCCCGCCCTCCGGCATCAGCCGCGTTCGACCCGGCGCAGATCGGCCGCCAGCTTGTCGAGCACGCCATTGATGTACTTGTGCGACTCCGAGGCGCCGAAGGTCTTGGCCAGCTCGATGCCCTCGTTGATCACCACGCGGTAGGGCACGTCCAGCCGGTGCTTCAGCTCGTAGGTGCCGATGCGCAGGGTAGCCAGCTCGACCGGATCCAGCGAGCCGAAGGCGCGGTCGAGGTACGGCGTGAACAGGGCATCCAGCGTTTCCGCCTCGGCCTGTATGCGGTGCAGCAGCTCGTGGAAATAGTCGAGGTCGACCTTGTGCATGGCGTTCTCGACGCGGTAGCGCGCCTCGATCTCATGCGCGGCGTTGCCCGACAGCTGCCACTCGTAGAGGCCCTGGAGCACGAAGCGGCGCGCCTTGCGACGGGCCGATGGCGTGGGGCCGGCGGATTGCGTCATGACTCAGCCTACCGCCTTGAGCACGGAGATCATCTCGATGGCCACCAGGGCCGCGTCGCCGCCCTTGTTGCCGGCCTTGGTGCCCGAGCGCTCGATGGCCTGCTCGATGCTGTCCACGGTGAGCACGCCGAAGCTGACCGGCAGGCCGGAGTCCAGCGACACCACGCCCAGGCCCTTGGCGCATTCGCCGGCCACGTAGTCGAAGTGCGGGGTGCCGCCGCGGATCACGGCGCCGAGCGCGATGATGGCGTCGTACTTGCCCGAACCGGCGAGCTTCTTGGCGATCAGCGGCAGCTCCCAGGCACCCGGCACGCGCACGATGGTGATGTTGCCTTCGCTCACGCCATGGCGCTTCAGGGTGTCGATGGCGCCGTCGAGCAGCGACTCGACGACGAAGCTGTTGAAGCGGCCGACCGCAATGGCGTAGCGGGCGTCGGCGTTCTGGAAGGTGCCTTCCAGGGTCTTGATCTGGCTCATGCAGTGATCTCCGTTAAAACTGGGTCTTGGATGTCCGGCGTTCCACCCGCCGGCTCATTCCGTGGTGATGTATTCGACGATCTCCAGCCCGAAGCCGGAAAGCGCGTTGAATTTCAGCGGCGAGCTGAGCAGGCGCATCTGGGTCACGCCCAGGTCGCGCAGGATCTGCGAGCCGATGCCGATGGTGAAATAGGTGCCCGAGCCCTCGGCGCGACGCACGCGGGCACCGAAGAACTCCTCGATGTGGCCGGCCAGCTCGCTGGCACGGTAGTCCTGGCCAAGCAGCACCAGCACGCCGTATTCGGCGTCGGCGATCGCCGCCAGGCTCTTCTGCAGGTTCCAGCCGATACGCCCGTTCCAGGACGCGTGCAGCAGGTCGCGCAGCGGGTTCAGCGCATGCACGCGCACCGTCGGCAGCACGCCTTCCGCCGGCGCGCCCCTGACCAGCGCGACATGCACGCTGTCATTGCCGCTTTCGCGGTAGACATGCAGGCGGAAATCGCCGTACTCGGTGGACAGCGTGTTCTGGCTGATGCAGTTCACCGTCTGCTCGTTGAGCATGCGGTAGTGGATCAGGTCGGCGATGGTGCCGATCTTCAGGCCGTGCTGCTCGGCGAACTTCTCCAGGTCCGGGCGGCGCGCCATGGTGCCGTCCTCGTTCATGACCTCGCAGATGACGCCGGCCGGCTCCAGCCCGGCCAGGCGGGGCAGGTCGCAGGCGGCCTCGGTGTGGCCGGCGCGGTAGAGCACGCCGCCCGGCTCCGCCATGAGCGGGAAGATGTGGCCCGGTTGCACGATGTCCGACGCCTTGGCGTCGCGCGCCACCGCGGCCTGCACGGTGCGGGCGCGGTCGGCGGCAGAGATGCCGGTGGTGACGCCGGTGGCGGCCTCGATCGACACCGTGAACTTGGTGCCGTAGCCGGAGCCGTTGTTCTGCACCATCAGCGACAGGCCGAGCTGGCCGCAGCGCTCGCGCGTCATGGGCATGCAGATCAGGCCGCGCGCGTGGCGGGCCATGAAGTTGATGTCCTCGGGCCGGCAGTGCTGCGCGGCCATGACCACATCGCCCTCGTTCTCGCGGTCCTCGTCGTCCATCAGCACGACCATCTTGCCGAGCCGGATGTCTTCGATCAGCTCTTCCACCGTATTCATTTTCATGCCGCGTCCGTTCCCGTCACGACCCGCCATCGGGTCTTGGATTCATCTGTGGTCCGGCAGCGCCGGACGGTCATCTGTCATGCCCGCGTCACTGCGCGGTCGCCTTCTGCACCGGCTGCACGCCGGCGGCCCCCTTCAGGCAGGCCTGCCGCAGGCGGCGGATCTCCCGCCCCAGGCTGTCGTGCGGCAGGCGCCGGTCGGGCGCCTCCCAGAACCGGGCATCCAGCGCCAGCACGTCGGTCAGGCCGAAGCTGGTGCGGCCGCCGTAGGCGAACTCGTCGCGCAGGCAGCGGCAGAGTCCCTGGCGCTGCCCCGCGGCCACGGTGGCGTCGCTCATGCAGGCCTGCATGAAGCGCTCGTCGCGTTCGGCGGCGAAGTCCACCGCCGCCAGCGGGCCGGCGGCCGCCAGCAACAGGCCGGAGATCACATGCCGCGCCCGGAGCTTCATGGCCGCGCCCCGCTCAAATCTTGTAGCCGTGCGCGGCGAGGAAGCCGAGCGTGATGCCGCCGGCCACGCCATCCGCCGGCTGCGCCGCCTTGTCGCCCAGCATCAGGCGTTCGAGGTAGCGTGCGAGGATATCCACTTCCAGGTTCACGCGCACGCCCGGCGCCCAGTCGCCGATGTTGGTTTCCTGCACCGTGTGCGGCACGATGTTGAGATCGAACACCGCGCCATCGACCGCGTTCACGGTCAGGCTGACGCCGTCGGTGGTGATCGAGCCCTTCTCCGCGATGTAGCGCGCCAGCACGTCCGGCGCCTTCACCCGGTAGCGGATGGAACGCGCGTCCGGCTCCACCGACACGATCTCGCCGATGCCGTCGACATGGCCGCTGACCAGGTGCCCGCCCAGGCGCGTGGTCGGCGTCAGCGCCTTCTCCAGGTTCACCCGCCGGCCGGCCTTGAAGCCGGCCAGCGTGGAACGCTGCACGGTCTCGCGCGAGACATCGGCCACGTACCAGTCGCTGCCCTGCTCGACCACGGTGAGGCAGACGCCGTTGGTGGCAATGGAGTCGCCGAGCTTGACGTCGCCCATGTCGAGCTTGCCGACCGCCACCGTCAGGCGCAGGTCGCCACCGCGCGCTTCCACGCGCCGGACCGTGCCTACCGCCTCGATGATGCCTGTGAACATGTCTGTGTCCTCGTTCCCGGTGCCGGCGAGCTTACGCCACCACGGGCCTCAAAATCAGCCGGATATCGTTGCCGATGCAACGCAGATCGGTCACCGCCAGGCGCTGCTGATCAGCCATGCGCGCCAGCGGCCAGTCCGCCAGCGGGCGCGCCGCCGAGCCCAGCAGCGTCGGTGCCTGGTACAGCACCAGCTCATCCACCAGTCCGGCGGCCAGGAAAGCGCCGGTGACGCCGGCCCCGGCCTCGACCAGCACCTCGTTGCAGCCGCCGGCCGCCAGCAGCCGCAGCAGCGCGCGCAGGTCGGCGCGGCCGTCGCCGCCGGGCGGCAGGGCCAGCAGGCTGGCGCCGCCAGCGCGCAGGCGGGTGGCGGCATCGGCACGGGCATCGCCGGCGGCGACCAGCGCGGCCAGCAGCGCCTCGTCATGCAGCGCCTCGCCCGCCGCCAGCGCCGGCAGCACGGTGACCACCAGCATCAGCCCGGGCTGCGCCAGCAGCCGCGCCGTCGCCGGCAGGCGCAGTCCGCCATCGAGCACCACGCGCAGCGGCTGGTGCACATCATCTTCGTTTTCCGGCACCGGGCGTCCCGGCGCCAGCTCGGCCGGATCGGTCCATTGCGCCGGCCGCACGGTCAGCGCGGGATCATCCGCCAGCACGGTGCCAATGCCGGTGACCAAGGCGCTGCTGGCCGCGCGCCAGCGCTGCACATCACGCCGCGCTTCGGGCCCGGTGATCCACTGCGACTCGCCGGACGCCATGGCGGTACGGCCGTCGAGGCTGGCGGCGACCTTGGCACGCACCCAGGGCAGGCCGCCGGCCATGCGACGCAGGAAGCCGGCGTTGAGCGCGACGGCATCCGCGCGCAGCAGTCCGGACGCGACCTCGATACCCGCAGTCCGCAGCCGCGCCAGGCCCTGGCCGGCCACCTGCGGATTGGCGTCTTCGCAAGCCGCGACCACGCGCGCCACGCCGGCCGCGACCAGCGCATCCGCGCAGGGCGGCGTGCGTCCGTGGTGCGCGCAGGGCTCCAGTGTCACGTAGGCGGTCGCGCCACGGGCACGCTCGCCGGCCTCGCGCAAGGCGTGGACCTCGGCGTGCGGCTCGCCGGCGCGGGCATGGAAGCCGCGCCCGACCACTTCGCCATCACGCACGATCACGCAGCCCACGCGCGGATTCGGGTGCGTGCTGTAGCGCCCGTGCGCGGCCAGGCGCAATGCCTCGGCCATGCAAGCATGATCCTGCGCGCTGAAACCGCTCACGCAGCCGGCCCGGCACCGCCGTCGCCACCGTGACCACGGGCGCCGAGGCTGTCGATCTCGGCGCGGAAGGCATCGATATCCTGGAAATCGCGGTAGACCGAGGCAAAACGCACATAGGCCACGGAATCGAGCTTCTTCAGCTCCTCCATGACCAGCTCGCCGATCAGGCGCGACTTCACCTCGCGCTCGCCGGTGGCACGCAGCCGATGCAGGATGTGCAGCAAGGCGGCATCGATGCGGTCGAGGCTGACCGGGCGCTTCTGCAGGGCATGCAGCATGCCGTGGCGGAGCTTGCCTTCATCGAAGGGCTGGCGGGTGCCGTCGGACTTGATGACGCGGGGAATGACCAGTTCGGCGGTTTCGAACGTGGTGAAACGCTCGCCGCAGGAGGTGCACTCGCGGCGGCGGCGGATCTGGTCGCCATCGGCGACCAGACGGGAATCTATGACTTTCGTGTCTTCCGCCTGGCAGAAAGGACAATGCATCGCAAAGAACCACCCTGTGTTTCGTCAATCACAGTGAATATGACGGGGATTCCCGCCAAAGCAAGCACAACGCGCCTGCCACCACCCGCCCGAAGCCGGGCTGTCGGCCTGGTGCGGACCCCGGGAGTGAAAACTGTAGCGCCTTGTCAGCGTGTTTTCACCCCCGGGGTCCGCACCAGGCCGGCTCACCACATCAGGCGGCGTACACCGGGTACTTCGCGCAGATGGCCTTGACCTTTTCGCTCACCGCCGCTTCCACGGCGGCATCGCCGGCCGGGTTGCCCTGCAGGCCGCCGATGACATCGGCGATCCAGCCGGCCAGCTCGACGCAGTCAGCCTCGCTGAAACCGCGCGTGGTCACCGCCGGGGTGCCGATGCGGATGCCCGAGGTCACGAACGGCGAGCGCGGGTCATTGGGCACGGCGTTCTTGTTCACGGTGATGCCGACACGGCCGAGGGCAGCGTCGGCGTCCTTGCCGGTGATGTCCTGCTTGATCAGCGAGAGCAGGAACAGGTGGTTCTCGGTGCCGCCGGAGACGACATCGAAGCCGCGCTCGACGAACACGCGGGCCATGGCCTTGGCGTTGGTCACCACCTGCTTCTGGTAGGTCACGAACTCCGGCGACAGCGCTTCCTTGAAGCACACGGCCTTGGCAGCGATGGCGTGCATCAGCGGGCCGCCCTGGTTGCCCGGGAACACGGCCGAGTTCAGCTTCTTCTCGATCTCCGCGTTGGCGCGCGCCAGGATCAGGCCGGAGCGCGGACCGCGCAGGGTCTTGTGCGTGGTGGTGGTGACGACATCGGCGAACGGCACCGGGTTCGGGTAGATGCCGGCGGCGACCAGACCGGCGACGTGCGCCATGTCCACGAACAGGTAGGCACCGACCTTGTCGGCGATGGCGCGGAAACGCGCGAAGTCCAGCACCTGCGAGTAGGCGGAGAAGCCGGCGATGATCATCTTCGGCTGGTGCTCGACGGCCAGACGCTCGACTTCGTCGTAGTCGATCAGGCCAGTGGCGGTGTCGAGGCCGTACTGCACGGCCTTGTAGTTCTTGCCCGAGAAGTTGACCGAAGCGCCGTGGGTCAGGTGGCCGCCATGGGCCAGCGACATGCCGAGCACGGTGTCACCGGCGCTGAGCAGGGCCAAGAAGACGGCGCTGTTGGCCTGCGAGCCGGCGTGCGGCTGCACGTTGGCGTAGTCGGCGCCGAACAGCTGCCTGGCGCGGTCGATGGCGAGCTGCTCGATGACATCTACATATTCGCAGCCGCCGTAGTAGCGCTTGCCCGGGTAGCCCTCGGCGTACTTGTTGGTCAGCTTGGAGCCCTGGGCCTCCATGACGGCGGGCGAGCAGTAGTTCTCGGACGCGATCAGTTCGATGTGGGCTTCCTGGCGGGCATCTTCCTTGGCGATGGCGGCGGCCAGCTCCGGATCGTAGCTCGCGAGGGTCAGGTCTTTGCTGAACATGGTCAACTCCGTCAGGGGGCGGGTTTGTCTCGGGGAAGCGCGGATTCTACCGGAAAACCCGGCGGATGGCAGGTGAAGACATCGCATGCGCCAGACCCGGCACCCCCGCTTCATGACGCCAGAACCGGCAGGTCATGAAACTATTGCAATGTTACATCGCCCAATGTAATGATCGACGCGTCTGAACATCGTTAAGTTGCGCGCAGGCCCGCCATCATCCGGAGCGGCACGCGCAAGGAGACCCGACCATGTCGAAAGCACAACATCACCAGGTGACCGCCAGCGACGGCCTGCGCCTGCATGCCGTGACCTACGGCGACGAATCCGCCACGCCCGTCGTGCTGGTGCACGGCTACCCGGACAACCATCTGGTCTGGGAGCCGGTGGCCGAGCGCCTCGCCGAGCGCTATTACGTGGTTGCCTACGATGTCCGCGGCGCCGGCCGCTCCGAATCCGGCCGGCGCATCCGCGACTACCGCCTGGACCAGCTCGGGCAGGACCTGGCCGCCGTGGTCGACGCCCTGATTCCGGGCCGCGGCTTCCACCTCGCCGCGCACGACTGGGGCTCCATCCAGAGCTGGGAGTCGGTGACCACCAGCCGCCTGCAGGGCCGCATCCTCAGCTACACCACCATCTCCGGCCCCTGCCTGGACCACGCCGCGCACTGGATGCGCCGCCGCCTGCTGACCACGCAGCCGGGCCTGCTGCGCCAGGGCCTGGGCCAGCTCGCCAGCTCCTGGTACATCGTCATGTTCCAGCTGCCGCTGCTGGCGCCGACGCTGTGGCAGACCGTGCTCGGCCGCCTCTGGCCGGCCTATCTGGAACACCGCGAAGGCGTGAAGGAAAGCACGCCCAGCCCGACCCAGACCGCGGACGGCAAGGAAGGCGTGCAGCTCTACCGCGCCAATTTCGTGCCCAAGATGATCAAGCCGGAACAGCGCCACGCGCACTGCCCGGTGCAGCTGCTGGTGCCCACCGGCGACAACTACGTCAACGTCGGCCTGTTCGACGACCTGACGCAGTGGGTGCCCGAGCTCTATCGCCGCGACATCGATGCCACCCACTGGGTGCCGCTGAGCCAGCCCGACCTGATCGCCGGCTGGATCGACGAGTTCGCCCGCCACATCGACGGCACGGAAACCTCCGCCGCCGTTGACGCCGCCCGCGTCGCCTGACCGCATCGCAAGAGGCCATAGCCATGACCACCGCACACGCCACCGCACATCACAAGATCATGCCGCGCAAGGTCAAGTTCGACCTGACTGAAACGCCGCTGCACTGGATCCCGAACGACCCCTTCGCCACCCACCTGATCAACGGCATCCACATGCTGCTGCCGGCCGGCGAATTCTGGTTCTGCCGCGTCTACAACAAGGCGCTGCCGCTGATCACCGACCCGCAGCTGCGCGAAGACGTGACCGGGTTCATCCGCCAGGAAGCCATCCACGCCCGCGTCCACGAAGGCGGCCAGCGCTACCTGCAGGCGCACAACCTGGACACCACCGACTACGTCGCGCGCGCCGACCTGGTGTTCGGCAAGCTGCTCAGCGATGCCCCGCTGGGCCTGCCGGCACTGCAGGTGCGCGCCATCGAGAAGCACTGGCTGGTGCTGCGCGTCGGCATCATCGCGGCCATCGAGCACTTCACCGGCATGCTCGGCCAGTGGTGCATGGACAACAAGACCTGGGACAAGGCCGATCCGGTCATGGCCGACCTGTTCCGCTGGCACCTCGCCGAAGAAGTCGAGCACCGCAACGTGGCCTTCGACCTGTTCCAGCACCTGTGCAAGACCCAGCTCGGCTTCTACGTCAGCCGCCAGGCGCTGATGACGGTGATCTTCCCGCTGTTCATCTACTTCCTGGCCGACGGCTTCCGCAGCATCGCGATCCAGGACAGCAGCGACGCCGCCGTGCGCCGCATGGCCCGACGCTCGATCCCGCGCCTGCTGCTGGAGCTGGAGCGCGTCGGTCGCCGCACCGAGAACGTGCCGACCTTCGGCTTCCTGGTCGCCGGCACGCTGCGCTGGCTGTCGCCGCGCTTCCACCCGGAAAGCGAAGGCAACACCGAGCAGGCGCTGGCCTACCTCGCCCGCTCGCCGGCCGCGCAGGCTGCCGCCACGCTGCACTGACACGCCGCAAACCGGCGGTCCGCCGCCACCGAAGCCCGGTCCGGGAATCCCGACCGGGCTTTTTCATGCGCCGCCGCCGGCTGCTCCCGGGCACCGGCACAGCGCCACGCCCGTCGGCTATACTAGCCGGCTTAATCACCGCCTCCATGACGAAGGTCTGCCCCATGGCTCAGTACATCTACACGATGAATCGTGTATCCAAGCTGGTCCCGCCCAAGCGCGAGATCCTCAAGGACATTTCCCTGTCCTTCTTCCCCGGCGCCAAGATCGGCGTGCTCGGCCTCAACGGCTCGGGCAAGTCCACGCTGCTGAAGATCATGGCCGGCGTCGACAAGGACTTCAGCGGCGAGGCCCGTCCGCAGGCCGGCATCAAGATCGGCTACCTGGAGCAGGAACCGCAGCTCGATCCCGCCAAGGACGTGCGCGGCAACGTCGAGGACGGCGTGCGCGAATGCCTGGACGCCATGCAGCGGCTGGATGAAGTGTTCGCCGAATACGCCATGGAAGATGCCGACTTCGACAAGCTCGCCGCCGAGCAGGAAAAGCTGGAGGCCGTCATCCAGGCCTGGGACGGCCACAACCTCAACAACCAGCTCGAACAGGCCGCCGACGCCCTGCGCCTGCCGGCCTGGGACGCCGACGTGACCACGCTGTCGGGTGGCGAACGCCGCCGCGTCGCGCTCTGCCGCCTGCTACTGTCGCGCCCCGACATGCTGCTGCTCGACGAACCCACCAACCACCTCGACGCCGAGTCGGTGGGCTGGCTGGAACAGTTCCTGAAGAACTTCCCGGGCACCATCGTGGCCATCACCCACGACCGCTACTTCCTCGAGAACGTCGCCGAGTGGATCCTCGAACTCGACCGCGGCCGCGGCATTCCCTACCAGGGCAACTACACCGGCTGGCTGGAACAGAAGAGCGCCCGCCTGGAAATGGAAGAGCGCCAGGAAGAGGCTCACACCAAGGCCCTCAAGCGCGAGCTGGAATGGGTGCGCAGCAACCCCAAGGCACGCCAGGCCAAGTCCAAGTCGCGCATGCAGGCGTTCGAGGAGCTGTCGAGCAAGGAGTTCCAGAAGCGCGCCGAGACCCAGGAAATCTACATTCCGCCCGGAGAGCGCATGGGCGACCAGGTGATCGAGGTCAAGGGCATCGCCAAGTCCTTCGGCGACCGCCTGCTGTACGAGAACCTGAGCTTCACCGTGCCCAAGGCCGCCATCGTCGGCATCGTCGGCCCCAACGGCGCCGGCAAGACCACCCTGTTCCGCATGATCACCGGCGAGCAGAAGCCGGATGCCGGCGAAGTGCTGGTCGGCCAGAGCGTCAAGGTCGCCTACATCGGCCAGATCCGCGACTCGCTGGATGACAAGAAGACGGTCTGGGAAGAAGTCTCCGGCGGCCTCGACATCATGAAGGTCGGCGACTACGAAATTCCGTCGCGCGCCTACATCGGCCGTTTCAACTTCAAGGGCCAGGACCAGCAGAAGCGCGTCGGCGAGCTCTCCGGCGGCGAACGCAACCGTCTCCAGCTCGCCAAGATCCTGCAGGCCGGCGCCAACGTGCTGCTGCTCGACGAACCCTCCAACGACCTCGACGTGGAAACCCTGCGCGCCGTCGAAGAAGCGCTGCTGACCTTCCCGGGCGTATCCATGGTGGTCTCCCATGACCGCTGGTTCCTCGACCGCATCGCCACCCACATCCTGGCCTTCGAGGGCGACGAGGTGGAGTGGTACGACGGCAACTACACCGAGTACGAGGAATACCGCCGCAAGAAGCTCGGCAGCGATGCCGGCCCCAAGCGCGTGAAATACAAGAAGATGGGCTGACACGGCCCCACGTCCGGCCGGCAACCGCCGGTCCGGGCGCGGTCAACTGCCCCGGCCAGCAGACGTTCTGCTCAGCATGACATGAGGAGAAACATCATGACGGACACCCAGAACCGCAAGCTTCACCCCCTGCTGGCCGCCGCCGCCGTGGCGGTCATCCTGCTTTCCGGCGTCGGCATCGCCAAGATGCTGGACTGGCTGCCCGGCAGCGATCCCGCCGCCGTGGCCGCCGAGCATCAGGCCGAGGCCGACCGCCTGGCTGCCGAGGCCAAGGCTGCTGAAGAGGCCGCCAGGGCAGAAGCCGAAGCCACCGCCAAGGCCGAAGCCGAACGCGTGGCCGCGGAGAAGGCAGCCGAAGCCAAGGTCGCTGCCGAGAAGGCCGAGGCCGCGCGCGTCGCTGCCCGCAAGGCAGCCGCGGCGGAACGGGCGGCTGCCGAACGCCAGGCACGCGCCAGCCAGGGCGGCTCGGTGCAGCAGGTCAGCACCAGCGCTGCGCAATACGCATCGACCTGCGCCACCTGCGGCGTGATCACCAATGTGTC
>NZ_PTQZ01000290.1 GCF_002943415.1 Amnimonas aquatica
CGCACGCCGAGCCACGGACGTTCGCCCTGCTGCGCCCCGGGACGACCACCGGCATCACCCGCTCCCTCGGCGGCACGCAGGCGGACCTGCACGCCGGCCTCCTCCAGCAATGCCTGCCAGGGCAGCTCGTCGGTGCCGTGCAGGGCACGGTCGAAAAAGCCCTCCAGGGCATCACCGGCCAGTCCGGCGACCCCGGCGCGGATGTCCGCCTCGGTCACGCCCCGCCCCTTCAGGGCATAGCACTGCCAGAGCGCACGCATCAGCGCATCCAGGCCCTGACCGTGGCGGCGCAGCAACAGATCGAGGCAGAGCGCCACCAGCGCACCCTTGACGTAGTAGCTGACCACGCTGTTGGGCGTGTTCTCGTCGGTCTTGTAGTACTTGGTCCAGGCGAAGAAGCTGGATTCCGCCACGCTCTGCACCTGCCGCCCCGGCGTGCGCAGGTGGCGGGTGATCTGCTGCGCCAGCAGTTCGAGATAACTGGCCGGCGTGATCAGCCCGGTGCGCACCAGGAACAGGTCGTCGTAGTAGGAGGTCACGCCCTCGAAGAACCACAGCAGCGTGGTGTGGTTCTCGCGCCGCAGGTCGTAGGGCAGGAACTCCGCCGGCTTCAGGCGCTTGACGTTCCAGCTGTGGAAATACTCGTGGCTGCACAGGCCGAGCAGGCTGCGGTAACCGTTCGACGGCCGGCCTTCGGGCTCGCCCGCCTGCGGCAGCTCGTCGCGACTGCACAGCAGGCTGGTCGAGCTGCGGTGCTCCAGTCCGCCGTAGCCCTGTCCGACCACCATGAGCTGGAACAGGTAACGGTCGAACGGCGCCGGCTCGCCGAAGAAACGGATCTGCGCCTCGCAGACGCGCTGCAGGTCGCGGCACAGCCGGTCGAGATCGCCGCGATGCGCGCCGGTGACCGCCACCGCGTGGGGCACGCCACAGGCGGTGAACTCGGCGTAATCGAAGGTGCCCATCTCCACCGGGTGATCGATCAGGGCGTCGTAGTCGGGTGCGCCGAACAGGCCGAAACCATGCCGGCAGGCGCCGAAAGCCGGTGCGTCCAGGGCCTCCAGCGTGGTTGCCACGTGCCAGTCGCCGGCCACGCCCTCGGGCCGGCACAGCTCGACCGTCACCGGCTCCGACTCGCGGCCGGACACGGCCAGGAACAGCGAGGTGCCGTTGAAGTAGCCGTGGTGCTGGTCCAGATGCGCCGCGCGCACCGACAGGTCCCAGGCATAGACCTCGTAGCGCACCTCCAGCGGACCGGACACCGGCGCGCACTGCCAGGAGGATTTGTCGAGCGCGCGGATGGCCACCGCCGCGCCATCGGCGTCGGTCGCCCGCAGCGCGCTGATATTGCGGGCGAAGTCGCGGATCATGTAGCTGCCGGGAATCCAGTCCGGCAGCCACAGGCGCTGCCCCTGCGGGTCGGGCCGGAGGATGGAAAGGGTGACCTGGAAACGGTGGGAGGCCGGCACGGAAGCCGCGACCCGGTAATGAATGGCCGCCTGCATGCCGGCAGATCTCCTGTGGATAGCCATGAACGGCGAATGACCCCGGAAAGGAAAAAACACGAGGCCGGTCAGCATATATGAATAGCCGGCGCGCTGAACACACCGCACGGACGGATCCGCGGACGCGGCCGCAGCCATGGCGACCGCGCCGAGCCAGCGGCCCGGCTTCC
>NZ_PTQZ01000291.1 GCF_002943415.1 Amnimonas aquatica
GGACCGTGCTCGAAGGTGGTGGACAGGTGGATCGGCGGCGCCACCGCGCCGGTCTCCGGGTCGGCCTCGGCGCCGGCGCGCATGGCCAGGGTATCGAAATGCATGGGAATCTCCCGGCGGGACTCAGGGGAAACGGAAGGCGGCCGGCAGGGCCGGCGCGCCGTCATCGCGGCATCCGGACATGCTGCCACGCCCGTATCACGCCATGATGATGCCAGTCAGATCGGCCGTCGCCCGCTCAGCGCGTGGGTCAGCGTGCTGCCGTCGACGAACTCCAGCTCGCCGCCGACCGGCACGCCGTGAGCGATGCGCGTGACCGCCAGCGGCAGGCCGCGCGTGGCTTCGCGCAGGTAGTNCAGGCGCCCGATCAGCTTCGGCAGCCCCAGCTCGCCGGGCCCGATGCCGTCCAGCGGCGACAGCCGCCCGAGCAGCACGAAATAGCGGCCCCGGTAGCTGCCGCTCTGCTCCAGCGCCAGCACGTCCATGGGGCTCTCGACCACGCAGAGCTGCGTGTCGTCACGGCCGGGATCCCGGCAGATGTGGCAGACCGGCTGCTCGGTGAGGTTGCGACAGACCTCGCAGTGCTCGACCTGGTGCAGTGCCTGCTCCAGCGCGCGCGCCAGCCGCAGGCCGCCCGGACGCTGGCGCTCGAGCAGGTTCAGCGCCATGCGCTGCGCCGACTTCGGGCCCACGCCCGGCAGCACGCGCAGCGCATCGATGAGGTCGCGGATCAGCGGACTGAGCACGGCACCAGACCCGGACGCGTCAGAACGGGAGCTTGAAGCCGGGCGGCAGGCCCAGGCCGGCGGCGGCACCGCCCATGGCTTCCTTGCTGGTCGCCTCGACCTTGCGCACGGCGTCGTTGACGGCGGCGGCGATCAGGTCCTCCAGCACTTCCTTGTCTTCGCCGAGCAGGCTGTCGTCGATGCTCACGCGCTTCACGTCGTGATGACCGGTCATGGTCACCTTGACCAGGCCGGCGCCGGACTCGCCGACCAGCTCGGTCTTGGCCAGCGCTTCCTGGGCCTGCTGCATCTTCTTCTGCATCTGTTCCTGCATGCGCTGAGCCTGCTGCATAAGTTGCTGCATATTCATTGGCTTACATCCTCTTTCAAGAAATAGAATTCAGTGTGGCAGGGTCAGCGACTCGGGCACCAGCACGGCATCGAAGGTGGTCATGACCGCCTTCACAACCGGGTCCTGGCGCAAGGCCGTCTCGGCCTGGACGCGACGTTCCTGCAACAGGCGCTGGCGACGCTGCACCGGGGTTTCCACCCCGGGCTCGCGGATCTCCAGCATCACCGCCTGGTCGGGAAACTGCGCCGCGAGCTTCTGCTGCAGCTGCGGCAGGGCCTGGCCGCCGGCCAGCATCTGGTACTTCGGCGACAGCTGCAGCTCCCAGCGGCCGCCGGCCACCACGGTCAGGTGGGCATGACGGGCCAGGTTCAGCGCCGCGCCGGCGAGGCCGGAAGCGTGATCGACCCAGTCGGCCCAGGATTCGGGCGTCCAGCCGCCGTCGGTCGGACGCGCCGCCGCAGCAACGGACAGCGCAGGCTCACCCGGTGCCACGACAGGCTGAGCCACCGGGACCGGCACGACGGCCTGTGCCACCGGCACCGGGGGAGCCACCTCGGTGATGGCGGCACGCGCGG
>NZ_PTQZ01000292.1 GCF_002943415.1 Amnimonas aquatica
AGCAACGCCACCGCGACATAGACCCCGCCGTAGGCGGCGTAGACCCGGCCGCTGGCGGCCGGGTGCAGGGTCAGCAGCCAGGCGAACAGCGCCAGGCTGGCGGCGGCCGGCAGCAGCAACCACGGAGAGCCCTGCTTCTTCAGCCACAGGTAGGGCAGGAAGCAGCCGATGATTTCGGCCAGCGCCGTGACCACGAACAACCCGAAGGTTTTACCGAACAGCAGAATACTCACACCACTCTCCCAAACTGACCTGATCCGGCACTCGCAGTCGTCCGGAGCCAGCTCCGGACGGCTACCCGCCACCGCGATCAGATCAGTGCCTTGCTCGCCACGATCACGCCGTTGTTATCGGCATAAACATACTCGCCCGGCGTGAAGGTGATGCCGCCGAAGGTCACCGGCAGGTCGACTTCGCCCACGCCCTTGCGCACGCTCTTGAGCGGGATCGAGGCCAGCGCCTGCACGCCCAGGTCGAGCTCGCCGAGGGCATCGACATCGCGCACGCAGCCGTAGACGATCACGCCCGACCAGCCCTGCTTCACGGCGCTTTCGCCGATCAGGTCGCCGAGCAGCGCGCAGCGCAGCGAGCCGCCGCCATCCACCACCAGCACGCGGCCTTCGCCCGGCGTGGCCAGCAGTTCCTTGACCCGCGAGTTGTCCTCGAAGCACTTCACGGTGACGATCTGGCCGCCGAAGGCGGAACGGCCGCCGAAGTTCACGAACATGGGCTCGCAGACACGCACCAGCTCCGGGTGGTCATCGCACAGATCGCAGGTCACGAAAGACATGGCATTACTCCTGGTTCATGGGGAAGAAAAAGGTTCAGCCGCCGGCGAGCCGCTGCATGTCGCGCCAGGTCAGCACGCGCACGCCACTGCTGTCGCCACCGTCGCCGGCAGCAGGCTGGCGGGCAGCGGCGGCCATGGCCTGCGCGACCACGCTGCCGGGAATGGGCCGGTACGGCGCCAGCGGGCCGGCCATGAGCGGGCCGAACGGCACGGAGAGGACCTGCGCCACGCGCTCGCCGAAGCGGAATTCATCGCGCGCGCCCAGCAGCAGCGAGGGCTGGAACAGGCTAAGGCTCGGGAAGCCGGCATCGCGCAGGGACTGCTCGACCTCGCCCTTGACGCGGCTGTAGAAGCTCGGCGACGAGACACTGGCGCCAATGGCGCTGACGCTCAGGAAGTGGCGGACGCCGGCGCGGCGGGCCAGCGCCGCGAAGGCCAGCACGGCATCCTGGTCGACGGCGCGGAAGGCGGCCTGGCTGCCGGCTACGCGAATGGTCGTGCCCAGGCAGCAGAAGGCTGTGTCCGCGTGCAGCTGCGGCAGCGCGTCATCCAGCCGCGCGAAGTCGACGCTGTGCTGGTGCAGGCGCTCGTGCCGCAGCGGCAGCGGGCGGCGCACCAGCGCGTGCACCTCGGCCACCGTGGGGTCAGCCAGCAGCAGGTCCAGCAGTTCGCGACCGATGAAGCCGGAGGCGCCGGCGATCAGGACGCGCCGCGCGGAGGCTGGCGGCGTGGGTGCTGCGGGCTGCGCGGACGGCATGGGGAGACTCCGGAACCGGGACTGATGCGCGACTCTACCGCGCCCGCCCCCTTCGCCACAATTTCGTGCCACAATTTCACCATGATGCCCGCTGCCACCCCG
>NZ_PTQZ01000293.1 GCF_002943415.1 Amnimonas aquatica
TTTCAATTTTCGCGGCGTCGGCGCCAGTGCCGGTGCCTTCGATCACGGCGCCGGCGAGCAGGATGATCTGCTGGCGGTGCTCGCCTGGGCGTGGCGCGAGCTGGCCGCCCGCGAACTGGTGCTGGCCGGGTTCTCGTTCGGCTCGTTCGTGGCGGCGTCGGTCTGGCCGCGCGCGCTGGCCGGTGGCTGGCGCGGGCGTTCGCTGATCCTCGCGGCGCCGCCGGTGACCCGCTTCCCGCTCGACGGGCACGCGCTGCCGGCAGGCACACGGGTTATCTACGGCGATGCCGACGAAGTGGTCGATCCGCTGGCCATCCGCGACTGGCTGGCGGCGCAGCCGGCGGCCCTGGAAGTTTGCGTGCTGGCGGGGGCGGGGCACTTTTTTCACGGCCGCCTGACCGAGCTGAAGGCCTGGGTGGAAGAAGGACNAGTGACAGGATGACGCCGCTGCAGCGCTACCGCAGCGATCTGGCCGAGCGCGGTTTCCGCGAGGATGCCGCGCAGCAGGCCGCGGTGGCGGCGCTGGACGTGGTGCACGCGGCGCTGACGCAGCGCTTCGAGGTCGCGCAGAAGGTGCGCGGGCCGGCGCGCCTGCGCGAGATCCGGCGGCAGCGCACGCCGGCCCAGGGCCTGTACCTGTGGGGCGGGGTGGGGCGCGGCAAGACCTATCTCATGGACCTGTTCTTCGAGGCGCTGCCGTTCCGGCGCAAGATGCGCGTGCATTTTCACCGCTTCATGCAGCGCGTGCACCACGAGCTGACCGACCTGCAGGGCACCAGGGATCCGCTCACCGCCGTGGCCGAGCGCATCCACAAGGAAGCGGTGGTGATCTGCTTCGACGAGTTCTTCGTCACCGACATCGGCGACGCCATGATCCTCGGCGGGCTCTTCGAGCGCCTGTTCGCGCGTGGCGTGACCCTGGTGGCGACCTCCAACATCGTGCCCGACCGGCTTTACGAGAACGGCCTGCAGCGCCAGCGCTTCCTGCCTGCCATCGCGCTGGTGAAGCAGTACTGCGACGTGCTCAACGTCGACTCCGGCATCGACTACCGCCTGCGCGTGCTGGAACAGGCGGGCCTGTTCCACCAGCCGCTGGATGCCGCGGCTGCCGCCGCGCTGCGGCGCAGTTTCGATGACCTGTCGGCCGGGACGACGGTCGTGCAGGTGCCGCTTGACATTAATGACCGTTCAGTCGAGGTTATTGCCCGAACCGACGATGTGCTCTGGTGCACCTACGCCGAGCTTTGCGAGAAGCCGCGCAGCGCCCACGACTACATCGAGATCGCCCGCGAGTATCACTCGGTGCTGCTGGCGGAGGTGCCGCACATGGGGTCGCACAACGACGACGCGGCGCGGCGCTTCATCAACCTGGTCGACGAGTTCTACGACCGCGGCGTCAAGCTGATCATCTCGGCCGAGCGCGCGATCCTCGATCTCTACGACCAGGGGCGGTTGAACTTCGAGTTCGAGCGGACGCAGAGCCGTCTGCAGGAAATGCAGTCGCGGGAGTATCTCGCGCGCGAACACCGCCCCTGAGCGCCGCTGCTCTGTTCCTCCGGGGGTGATGGTCGCGCCCGGCATGCCCCGCATTCATCCACGGGCCATGCCGGAGACACCGATGATTCCCCGTACCCTGTTCAATTCCGAT
>NZ_PTQZ01000294.1 GCF_002943415.1 Amnimonas aquatica
GAGGGGATTTCTTGTGCGATGCAGACCGGCCTGGCTGCGAGAGCGGCGTTCGGGCCGGGCTCGCCGGGGCTGCCGTGTTGCCGGCAGCCTGTGGCCTGTGGCCGTGATGTGTCAGGCGGCCTTGCGGGCGGCCGGGAACTGGCAGCGCTTGGCCAGATCGGCGCAGGCCTGCTGGATCATTTCCTCGGTGATCGCGATCTCGCGACCCTGCTCGTCGACCAGGATGGCGAACTGGAACGGATTGCTCGCCTGACGCTTCTCGTTCATGCTCATCTCCAGGTTGGCCATGTCTCACCTCGTCTGCCGTCTGCCGCGACGGCTTGTCTGAAAGATCCGGCGGTCAATTCCCGCCTTTCCTTGAGGTCAATATAGACAGCCTCCCCATGCGCGTCCCGCACTTTCCTCCGTAATGTGTAACGAACTATGAAAACATTTCCAGGTGTTTCAGGGGCATGCCTGAGAGTGGGAATTGTCATCAATCCGCTTGCCGGCGTTGGCGGCCCGCTGGCCCTGAAGGGCAGCGACAGCCTGCCGGATGCGCTGCGTCCGGCGCTGCTGGCGCAGGCCGCGCTGGCCACGGCACCGGCCCAGCAGCGCCTGCGTGCGGTGTTCGCGGCGGAAACGCTGCCGGACGCCATGCAGCTGTTCTCGGTACCGGGGCCGATGGGGGCCGAGGTGCTGGCCGCCGCCGGTCTGCCCTGTGTCACGGTGGATGCCGGCCTGGCCTGGCCATCCGGTCCGGCGGATACGCAGGCGGCAGTGACGGCGCTCATGCGGGCCGGCATCGACCTGCTGCTGTTCGCCGGCGGCGATGGCACCGCGCGCGATGTCTGCGCGGTCGTCGGCCGGCAGCTGCCGGTGCTGGGCATTCCCGCCGGGGTGAAGATGCATTCGGGCGTGTTCGCCATCAATCCGCAGGCCGCCGCCGCGCTGCTGGCCGAGCTGGCGGCCGGGCACTGGGTATCGCTGGACCTGGCCGAGGTGCGTGATATCGACGAGGCCGGCCTGGCCGACGGGCGCGTGCGTGCCCGTCATTACGGCGAGATGTCGGTGCCGATGGCGCCGCGCTGGCTGCAGCAGGTGAAGTGCTCCGGCCGCGAGGTCGAGGAACTGGTGGTGGCGGAGATCGCGGCGGGCCTGGTCGAGGCGCTGGAGCCGGGACGGCTTCATGCCTTCGGGCCCGGCACCACGGTGGCGGGCGTCATGGACGCGCTGGGCTTGCCGAACACGCTGCTGGGTTTCGATCTGGTGCGCGATGGCGAGCTGTTGCAGGCCGATGCCACCGCCGCCGATCTGCTGGCGGCGGCGGAGCGCGAGCCGCTGACGGTGGTCATCACGCCCACCGGCGGGCAGGGCAGCCTGATCGGGCGTGGCAACCAGCAGCTGTCGCCGGCGCTGCTGCGGTGCATCGGCCGCGACGCGGTGCGGGTGCTGGCCACGCACGCCAAGCTTGAGGCGCTCGCGGGGCGGCCGCTGCGCCTGGATACCGGTGACAGCCTTCTGGATGCCGAATGGTCCGGGCTCTGGCGCGTGCACACGGGCTATGAGCAGGAAGCGCTGTACCGCGTCCAGGGCTGAGCCTGCAGGCGATGCCCGGTGATGACGAAACATGCGCCGGGCTT
>NZ_PTQZ01000295.1 GCF_002943415.1 Amnimonas aquatica
CAGGTACTGGCGCGCGAAGGCGCTGTCGGCCGCTGCCGGCGCACCGGACACCGCGCGCGAGCCGTGGCGGGTCGGCAACCCCTTCAGGTCGGTGTTGTCCTTGATGAAGGTCGGCACGTCGGCGAACACGCCGGTGCGGCGGGTACGGCCGGCCTGGCGGATGCGCTCGCGGTCGGTCAGCACCACGGCGTTGAGCAGCGGGTTCACCGCCTCGGCGCGCGCCAGCGCGGCATCGGCGACCTCTCTCGCGCTGACCTCGCCGCGACGCAGGCGCTCGGCCACGCCGACGGCATCGAGATCGCCGAGGGCGTCGTCACGGAAAGCGTGGACAGTGCTGGTGGCAGCGGCCATCTCGAGATTGGCGGATGACATGCGGGAGGCTCCGGCGTGGATAAAACCCCGATTCAAGCACCGACACTGTTGCAGGCCAAGGACAGAGCAGGCCAGCAAGGCTGCTGTCGCGGTCAGGCCGGCGAACGGCGGGCCTGCCGGAGAGAAATCGCGGACATGAAAAAGCCCGCGCGAGGCGGGCTTTTTCATTTCGCTTCCGTGTCGGCGGAAGCTTTGATATGGCGCAGCGGACGGGACTCGAACCCGCGACCCCCGGCGTGACAGGCCGGTATTCTAACCGACTGAACTACCGCTGCGCGTCGGCACACATGGACTGGAGGTGGTGGGTGTTGACGGGATCGAACCGCCGACCCGCTCCTTGTAAGGGA
This sequence comes from Amnimonas aquatica, assembly GCF_002943415.1. Taxonomy (GTDB): domain Bacteria; phylum Pseudomonadota; class Gammaproteobacteria; order Pseudomonadales; family Moraxellaceae; genus Perlucidibaca; species Perlucidibaca aquatica_A. The sequence goes on from NZ_PTQZ01000295.1 coordinate 720, forward strand.
GCTGCTCTCCCAGCTGAGCTAAACACCCGCTGTCGTCGCTGTGTGGGGCGCATTATAGGGATTCCCGGCCGGCTGTCAAAAGGAAATTCGGGACATTTCAACCGATTGCCGCTTTTCTGAACATGCCCGCTGCAAGCGCCCCGAAGACAGGCTTCAGCGCGGAACGCCGGCACCCGGAACAGCGTCATTCTCCGCGCCGGCCAGCAGCGCCCGCACCACCGCCTCGGCCGCTGCGCGCGAGGCATGGAACCCGGGCAGCTGCTCGCCCTTTGGCGTCGCCACCACCCAGGCGGTGATGCGCAGGCCCAGCGTCTGCCGGTCCAGCTCGCCCCACTCCAGCACGCTGTAGCCGGTGTCGCCCACCGGCCAGGCATTGCCGATCATGCCGCCTCCGAGATCAGCACCGGCGTGCCCGCCGGCACCTGCTCGAACAGCGCCAGGATGTCATCGTTGCGCAGGCGCACGCAGCCGTGCGAGCGCGGCTCGCCCATGGGCTCGCAGTCCGGGGTGCCGTGGAGGTAGATATAGCGGCGCAGGCTGTCGACCAGCACGCCATCGGCGCGGCGGCCACGGTTCACGCCCGGCTCGCGCCCCGACAGCCAGAGGATGCGCCCGAGGATCCAGTCGCGCCCCGGCTGCGCCTCGTGCAGCGCCGGGCTCCAGACCTCGCCGGTCGGACGCCTGCCGCGCAGCACCGCCGCAAGCGGCAGGCCGGCGCCGATGCGGGCACGCACGACATGCCAGCCGCGCGGCGTGCGCTCGCTGCCGCTGTCCTCGCCGGCGCCATTGCGCGCCGTGGATGCCGGATAGCAGGCCTGCACGTCACGGCCGCGCAGCAGCCAGACCTGCTGGCTGGCCAGGCCCACCAGCAGCCAGGGACCGG
>NZ_PTQZ01000296.1 GCF_002943415.1 Amnimonas aquatica
GCGCGAGCTGCGCGCCGCCGGCGGCGAGTTCCGCCGCTTCAACGTGCCCGGCCTGGGCGAGCCGCTGGCCTGGGTCATCCGCAATCACCGCAAGCTGATCAGCGTCGATGCCCGCGAGGCCATCATCACCGGCTGGTGCCTGAGCGCGCAGTGGCGTGGCCGGCCCGGCGAAGGCCAGTGGCGCGATACCGGCGTGCGCGTCGCCGGCCCGGTGGTGCACGATGCCGAGGCCGCTTTCGCGCGCACCTGGGCACTGGCAGGCGGCGCTCCTCTCGCCGGCNTGGGCACGCCGGCCTATCTCGACGGACTCCGCCAGGCGGCACGCGCTGGTGTCGACGTGCGCCTGCTGGTGCCCGGCAGCTCCGACCTGCCGCTGGTGGGCATGGCGGCGCGCTCCAGCTACCGCCCTCTGCTTGAAGCCGGCGTGCGCGTGTTCGAGTGGAACGGCCCCATGCTGCACGCCAAGACCGCCGTGGTCGACAGCTACTGGGCGCGCATCGGCTCCAGCAACCTCAACCCGGCGTCATGGCTGGGCAACTACGAGCTCGATCTGGCAGTGGAGGACGAGGACTTCGCCGCCACCATGGAGTGGCAGTACCTGCAGGACCTGGACAACGCCACCGAGATCGTCCTGCATGCCGATGACCGCGTGCGCCTGGCCGCGCCCCGGCGACCGCGCCGACGACCGCGTCCGCTGCCGCACCACCAGGGCTCGGCCACCACCCTGCGCGTTTCCCGCGCCGTGGCCCTGGCCGTGCGCGAATCACGCCGGCTCGGCCCCACCGATGCCGCCCTGCTCGGGCTCATGGGCGGCCTCGGCCTGCTCTTCGCCGCGCTGCTGATCTGGCAGCCGGACTGGGTGGCCTGGCCCATGGCCATCGGCAGCGCCCTGGTCAGCCTCAACCTGCTGCGCATCGCGCTGCGGCGCTACCGGCGCTACCGGCGCGAGTCAGGCGACTAGCCGCCTGCGGACGCCTGCGGTATCCTCCCCGCCCTGCCCGGAGGCGTGGCAGAGTGGTTGAATGCACCGGTCTTGAAAACCGGCGACGGGAAACCGTTCGTGAGTTCGAATCTCACCGCCTCCGCCAAAATCGAACGGCCCCTGTCACGGGGCCGTTTTCATTTCCGCAGCGCCGCATCCGAACGCAGCACGATGCGCTTCATCTGCAATGACAGCAGCTTCAGAACGTCGTCTGCAGCCTCGCCCAGAGTGTGCGGCCGGGCTCGTTGACGCGCAGGGTCTGCGTGTAGCCGGCGATGCCGTTGGCACCGCTGCGGCTGATGTGTTCGGCGTAGGCCTTGTCGAACAGGTTGTCGACGCCCCAGGTGAGCTGCCAGCGCTCGCGCAACTGGTAGCCGCCATTGAGCGAGAACACGCCGAAGCCGCCGCTGGGGCCGATGTCCTGGCCCACGATGTTGCCCTTGCCGATATCCACCCGGCTCTGCGCCGCCACCAGGCGCCAGAGCGCGCCGGCCTGCCAGCGCCCCTGCTGCCAGCCCAGCGCCACCCGCGCCTCCAGCGGCGGCAGCTGCGCCAGCGGCGTGCCGTCCGTGCGGTTGTCGCCACGGACATAGGCCAGCGAGCCATCGACACGCCAGGCC
>NZ_PTQZ01000297.1 GCF_002943415.1 Amnimonas aquatica
CAGCGCCGCGGGCGGCATTCTGCTCATGGTCTCGGCAGCGCTGGCGCTGCTGGTCGCCAATTCCCCGCTCGCCGGGCGCTACTTCGCCATGCTGGAAACCACTGTCGCCGGGCTGTCCGTGCTGCACTGGATCAATGACGGCCTGATGGCGGTGTTCTTCCTGCTCGTCGGTCTGGAGATCAAGCGCGAGATGCTCGAGGGCCGCCTCGCCAGCTGGCCGCAGCGTATCCTGCCCGGTGCGGCGGCGCTGGGCGGCATGGCCGGGCCGGCGCTGGTCTATCTCGTCTGCAACACGGGGCCGGGCGGTCAGCCTGCCGGTTGGGCGATTCCCGCCGCCACCGACATCGCCTTCGCGCTCGGCGTGCTGGCGCTGCTGGGCTCTAGGGTGCCGGTGTCGCTGAAGGTTTTCCTGACCGCGCTGGCCATCATCGACGACCTGGGTGCGGTGCTGATCATCGCGTTCTTCTATACCGGCGATCTCAACCTGCTCGCGCTGGCCGGTGCCGCCGTGGTCACCGCCATGCTGGTTGTGCTGAACCGGCGCGGTGTGGCGGGGCTGGCGCCCTATCTGCTGCTCGGCCTGCTGCTCTGGGCGCTGGTACTCAGCTCGGGCGTGCATGCCACGCTTGCCGGCGTGGTGCTGGCGCTGTGCATTCCGCTGCGTCCGTCACGTGGCACGGTGTCGCCGGTTCATACGCTGGAGCATGCCATCAGCCCGTGGGTGACTTTCCTGGTGGTACCGGTGTTCGGTTTCGCCAATGCCGGCGTGTCGCTGGCCGGCGTGTCGCCGGCGGCGCTGCTGGAGCCAGTGCCGCTGGGCGTGGCGCTGGGTCTGGTGCTCGGCAAGCAGGTCGGCATCTTCCTTTCGGTCGTGCTCGTGGTCCGCCTGGGCTGGGCCGCGCTGCCGGCCCAGGCGGGCTGGCGTCAGGTCTACGGCGTGGCGTTGCTGTGCGGCATCGGCTTCACCATGAGCCTGTTCATCGGCCTGCTGGCATTCCCCGCCGATCCGCTGCTGCAGGACCAGGTCAAGATCGGCGTGCTGCTGGGGTCGCTGGTATCGGCGCTGGCTGGCGGGGCATTGCTGCTTCGGCGCTCTGTCTGAGCCGGCTCACAGGCACCAGGGCGCGTCCCGCCAGTGCTCGGCGAGGTGGTCGAGGAACGAGGTGATGCGCACCGACAGCGCGGTATTGCGGTAGTACACGGCGTTGATGCTGCGGCGCAGGTCCAGGGTCTGCCGCGGCAGCAGCTCGACCAGCGCGCCGCTGCCGATGTCGCCCAGCGACATGAAGTCCGACAGGCAGACGATGCCGGCGCCGGACAGCGCCAGCTGGCGCAGGGTCTCGCCGCTGGAGGCGCGGATGTCCGGGCGCACGCGCAGGTAGTCGCTGTCGCGGCCGGCCAGGGGCCAGTCGTTGAGCGAGTCCGGCTGGGTGAAGCCGAGCAGCGTGTGCGCCGCCAGATCCTCGACCTGGCGTGGCCGGCCGTGACGTTCGAGATAGCCGGGGCTTGCCAGCACCCGCAGCCGGCTGCTGCCCATGGGCCGGGCGTGCAGCGTCGAGTCCTTGAGCGCGCCGATGCGCAGCGCGACGTCG
>NZ_PTQZ01000298.1 GCF_002943415.1 Amnimonas aquatica
TGACCGCGCCGCCACCAAGAATCCGCGAGGAGCACCCCGTCATGACACAGCGCAACACCCCCGCACGCGGCGCCACCGGCCTGATCCTGCTGCTGGCCCTGGGACTCGCGGGCTGCGGCGAGTCCGACTCGCGCGCCGGCGGCGACAGCGGCTCGCCCGGACAGCCGGGCACGCCGCGAGAGCTGCACTGCGCCCCCGATCCGTCAGCCCTGCCGGCCGATGACAGCGGCGTCAGCGGCATCGCCCGGGCAGATGCCGGCTGCGGCGGCGCCCGCGGCGCCTGAACCAGCGCCATCGTCGCCGGGCCAGCCCGGCGTGGCCGCTGCAGTCACGACATCCTGCCCGAAGATCGACAGCACGCGCAGGAAGCTCTCTTCCGGCGCCGCCGCCAGCACCAGCGGCTCGCCGGTGGCCGGATGCACCAGCCGCAGCGCGATGGCGGCCAGCATCAGCCGGCTGCCGCCGAAGCGCTGCGCGAAGTAGTGGTTGTGGCGCGTGCGGCCGTAATTGGTGTCACCGATGATCGGGTGGCCGATGTGCTGCATGTGCCGGCGCAGCTGGTGCTTGCGCCCGGTCTCCGGCCTCAGCTCGACCAGGCTGTAGCGGCTCGCCGGGTAGCGCTCCACCGCCACCGGCAGCTCGCAGGTGGCCAGACGTCGGTAACGCGTCAGCGCCTCGCGCAGCGGCTGCTCCGAGGTGTCGCGGCGGTCGGTGGCGTGCTCGCGCAGCGGGTGATCGATCAGTCCCGCCTCCGGCGCCCAGCCGCGCACCACGGCGAGATAGGTCTTGCCCACTTCGCCGGCCATGAACGCCCCGCCCACCGCACTGGCGGTGTCCGGATCACGGGCGAACAGCAGCAGACCGGAAGTCGGCCGGTCCAGGCGATGCACCGGGTAGACATGCCCGCCGCCATTCAGCTCGCGCGCATGCTGGAGCGCGAACTCGGTCTCGTGCCGGTCGATGGGACTGCGATGCACCAGCAGACCCGCCGGCTTGTGCACCGCCAGCAGGTGGTCATCGCGATGGATTTCACGGAGGGGGTTCACACGGGCTCCCGGCCGGCGTGCTGCCGGGGCGTTATTTTATGCCTTCCTTCCTGAACCGCTCCAGGATGCGCCACTCTATCTCGGGCCCCATGCCGGCACCCATCTGCTGCCCTGCCCGCAGACTCTCCTGACTGATCTCGGGCAGGACGCGGATGATCTTCCGGCCCAGCACGGTGTCGTTGAACGCGATCATTTCGCGCAGCTCGGCCTCGTTGAAGTGCCTGCTGTAGATCGGGTACATCATGTTGTTGAGCACGCCGTCGGCGACGATCTTTTCATTGATCACGGCCGTGACCTCCTCGCCGAGAATGACGAAGGCCCGCGGATCGATGTCCGGTTTCGCCTTCTTCAGCATATCCGTCATCTGCACCATGAACAGGTCGGAGAACTGCTTGCCCATGGCGATCGCCGACTGGCCGGACTGCTCCAGCAGGGTGTCGATGAGCGCCTTCTTTTCAGCGCTGATGGCGCCGGACGCGGCGTGACCGCCGACCGGCAGCAGCAGGGACAGCGCGAGGATGATCGCGAACTTCTTCATGGTGT
>NZ_PTQZ01000299.1 GCF_002943415.1 Amnimonas aquatica
CCGCTCGCCGGCCTCGCACCAGGCCGCGACCTGGTCGAACCAGGCATGCGCCGGCACATCGGCCTCGCGTCCCTTCGCCGCCGCCGCACGCAGGCTGTCCGGGGCGCAGCGGTCCAGCCGCGCCGGGGCCTCGCCGCCATCCAGCCAGGCCGCCATGTCAGCCGCCAGCCGATCCGGCCACGCCGGCTTGTAGAGATTGTTTTTCAAGGCCTTGCCGGCGATCGCCGCGCGCAGCAGCGCCAGCACGTCGCTGCCGGCCTCGCGCCAGCCAGCCCACAGCGCCGCGCGCAGCTCGTCGCGACGCTTCATGGCCTGAGCCAGGCCGCGCCAGGCTTCGCACCAGGGCCGCGGCGGCAGCATACCGTCATGGCAGAGCTGCGCCTCGTCGGCACCCAGCAGCGGAGCCAGCGTGGCGGCGAGCTGATCGGGACCTTTCAGCAGCTCGGCGATCTCGCCCGCCTGCTCCACCGGCAGCGGATAGAACCAGCGCCGCCAGACATCACGCACCGCCTGCTCGCGCAATGGCGCCAGGTCCTGCACCAGGGTCTGCGCGAACAGGCTGCCGCTGTCGAAGGCATGCTGCTGCAGCACACGCAGGCACCAGCCGTGGATGGTGCCGATGGCAGCCTCGTCCAGCCATTGCGCCGCCTGCTCGAGCAGGAAGGCGCACTGCTCGTGGCGCTCGCGAGGGTAGTCGGCAACCAGCGCGCGCAACAGGGCATCACCCGCGGGCTGCGGGTCGGCACCACCCTCGCCGGTGGCGAGACGGAACGCGCCAGCGGCCTCGCACAAGCGCTGGCGGATGCGGTCGCGCAACTCGCCGGCCGCCGCTTCGGTGAAGGTCAGCACCAGGATGTCCGGCGGCAGGTAGCTGGTGCCGGCGAGCCCGGGGGCCGTGCGGTCGTGCCCCAGCACCAGGCGCACGTAGAGCATGGCGATGGTGTAGGTCTTGCCGGTGCCGGCACTGGCCTCGATCAGACGCAGACCGTGCAGGGGCAGGTCGAGCGGGCTGAGGACCTGGCTGGCCGCCAGCTGGCCGCCCGGCAGTGCTTCCGCCGCCCCGGATATCCGCTCGCTCATGCCGGCCCCTCCCTGTCGGAAGCAGCGCCGCCACCCTCGCCTCCCCCGGCCAGCGTGGCCTGCACGATGGGCAGGAACAGCTGCTCGCTCAGGCGCAGGAAGCGGCCATCGGCCATCAGTGCCTCTGCATCCGGCCAGAGCCAGCCCAGCGGGGCACGCGCGGCGGCCGGGAAACGCCCGCCCGGCGCACCGTCGTAGACCGGCGTGGCGGCGGCCTGCATGCGCGTCACGCGCACCTCCGGCGCATCGGCCTCGCGCCAGGCGGCAGCCGCGGCGAAAGCCGTGTCGGCCTCGAACGGCAGCGCCTGGCACTGGCCGTCTGCCCAGGCATCCAGCAGGTGATGCCACCACGCCAGCGCCGCCGCCTGCGTCAGCGGCGCCCAGGTCACGCTGCCGCCGGCGGAGATGACCCGGGTCGGCATGGCCTGCCCGCAAACCGCCAGCAGGATGTGCTGCAGCCAGGGCATGAGCAGGGCGCGCCAGCGCGAGACCTGGCCCCG
>NZ_PTQZ01000003.1 GCF_002943415.1 Amnimonas aquatica
CCCATGACCGCCAGGCGGTCCGTGGCCTGGTGGAACACCGAAGCCGCCACCGACTCCGGCGTGGTCACCTTGAGCTTGGCCTTGGTGTCAGGCCGCACGTAGTTTTCGACATACTCGCGCAGGCTGATCTGGCCGGCCAGCGCACCCAGCAGACTAAAAGGATTGCCTTCCTGTACGCCGGTGATGTCCGGAATGTTGCCGGTGACCTTGCTGAAGTCCCAGTCGTAGTCGGCGTCGATGGTCTGGCGGATGGCGGAGCGGTAGCTCAGGCCGAAGCGCGTGCGGTCATCATTGAAACGGAACATGTAGCCGGCGTTCCAGCCGAAGCCGTAGCCCATGCCTTCGATGGTCAGCTTGCCGTCGCCGGCACCATCGGCGATCAGCGGGCCTGTCGCCAGGTCGGTGAGGCCACTGCAGACTGTGGCCGAAATACCGCCGACAATCGGCAGACCATTGGAGCTGCAGAGCAGGCTCAGTCCCTTCTGGATGGTGCCCTTGCCGATGCCGAAGGCCGCTTCCTGGACATCGGCGGCGGCGTTCAGGCGCATGTGCATGATCTGCGCCGACAGGCCGAAGCCGATGCTGTGCTGGTCATCGAAGCGGATGGCCATGGACGGGTTGATGTTCACCGTCTCGATCGCGCCCGAGTCCTGGAAATAGCGCCCGACCCAGTCCGACTTGTAGTTCACGTTGGCGCCATAGGGCACGAAAATGCCGAGGCCGAGGGTGATGTTGTCGCTGTACGGCACCACGGCGTAGAACTGCCCCGCCGGAATCGCCTGGGGATGGTAGCTGCCCTCGTCGCCGCCGGTGGAGAGCGTGCCGTCGTTGGTCTTGCCCTGCTCGAACTGCGTGGTGCCGTCGTTGACGAAGCGGCCGCGCACCGACAGCACCTGTCCACCCTGCGATACCGTGGTGGTCTTCAGGCGGACCATGCCGGCGGGGTTGAAGAACACGACCGAGGCATCTTCGGCCTCGGCGCCGCTGGCCTGGGCGGTGCCCATGGCCGAGGTCGACTGCCACGGATATTCGAGGCCGGCGGCCTGGAGGGCGGGGACAACACCAAGCAGTGATATCGCGAGCGCGATCTCACGGGGACGCATACTACTCATAATGGTTCCCGAGGGGTCAGATGGCTGGTCTTCCGATGACCGGTGTTACATGCGCGACAGACGGCATGGCTTCCGAACGGGCGCGATGTTATCGCGCCCGCTGGTCGCTGGCGATACTTTTGTTGGCTTTTGTGGCAGATACCGGACCGGACAGTCACCCGGTCCGGGCAGCCGCTGGCGGACTCAGGACAGGCCCAGGCTGGTGTTGATGCGGGTCAGCGCCGCCAGCGGATCGGCCGCCTGCGTGATCGGGCGGCCGATCACCAGATGGCTGGCGCCCGCCGCCACCGCGCGCTCCGGCGTCATGATGCGACGCTGGTCATCGGCGACGCTGTCGGCCAGGCGGATGCCCGGTGTCACCAGCGCGAAGTCCGGGCCGCGCGCGGCGCGCAGCACAGCGGCTTCCTGCGCCGAGCAGACCACGCCGTCGAGACCGCAGTCGGCGACCAGCGCGGCCAGGGCCTGGACATGCTCCAGCGGCGAACGGGCGATGCCCACCTCCGCCAGGTCCTCGGCCTCCATGCTGGTAAGCACGGTCACCGCCGTGAGCAGCGTGCGGTGACCCTGCTGCTGCAGGCGCTCGCGCGCGGCGGTCATCATGCGGCGGCCGCCCTGGGCATGGACATTGACCATCCATACGCCGAGATCGGCGGCAGCGGCGACGGCACCGGCCACGGTATTGGGAATGTCGTGGAACTTGAGGTCCAGGAACAGCTCGAAACCCAGACCCTGCAGCTGGCGCACCAGCGCCGGCCCTTCATGGGTGAACAGTTCCTTGCCGACCTTGAGGCGGCAGGCGGACGGCGACAGCCGCTCGGCCAGGGCCAGCGCAGGCGCGGCCGAGGTGTAGTCGAGGGCGACAATGACCGGGGAAGCGACCGGGACACGCGGAGAAACGGCAGCCGGAGCCGAGGCCCCGGAAGATGCGACGGACATGGAATGCGCTCAGTAGATCGGCGGATTGGGCGGAGTGACCACGGGCACGTCAGCTTCGGCGGACTGGCGCGCCTTCACCGCCGCCCTGTCCTTGCGCCAGATGGAAAGACGGGTCCAGCTGCTGCCGACCAGCAGGCCCAGCACCAGCCCCAGGGTGAAGGTCACCAGGATGACGAAGCCGGCGTTGACGTTCAGCACCTGCATGAACAGCAGGTTCAGGTTCAGGGTGTCATCGTTGACGATGACCATCCAGAAACCGGCGAAGACGAAGGCCAGCAGGAGCAGCCAGAACAGCAGCTTGCGGATCGCGTTCATGCATCATCTCCCGTGCGGATGGGCGTGGTGGCGGCGCTGTCGTTGACGCGGTCGCGCAACTCCTTGCCGGGCTTGAAATGCGGCGTGCTCTTGCCGTCGAGGCTCACCGCCTCGCCGGTCTTGGGATTGCGGCCGATGCGCGGAGCCCGGTAATGCAGCGAGAAGCTGCCGAAGCCGCGGATCTCGATGCGTTCGCCGGAAGCCAGGGTTTCCGACATCTGCTCGACGATGGTCTTCACCGCCAGTTCGACATCCTTGCCGGTGAGCAGGGTCTGGCGCGCCGCGAGACGCTCGATGAGTTCGGAACGGGTCAGTGTCATGGCGGAGAGGCCTTTCCAGATGAAATGACAACGCCATGATTCTAAACATAAAAAAACGGGAGTAGACAACTACTCCCGTTTCTTTTTTACGCGCCGCCATCAATGATGGCGGTGACCGTGCGATCAGCTGCCCATCTGGGCCTTGATCAGGTCGCCGATGGTCTTCGGACCGGCGGCATCGACATTCTGCTCGCGCAGGCTGGCGATGGCTTCGCGGTCGTCGGCTTCATCCTTGGCCTTCACGGACAGGCTGATGACGCGGGTCTTGCGGTCGATGCCGATGATCTTGGCTTCCACCGAGTCACCCACGGCCAGATGCTTGGTGGCATCTTCGACGCGGTCGCGGCTCAGCTCGGAAGCGCGCAGGCTGGCTTCGACGCCGTCGATGACTTCGATCGTGGCGCCCTTGGCGTCGACCGACTTCACCGTGCCCTTGACGATGGCACCCTTGTCGTACTGGGCCACGAAGTCGCCGAACGGGTCGCGCTCGAGCTGCTTGATGCCCAGCGAGATGCGCTCGCGCTCCGGGTCCACCGACAGGATGGTGGCTTCGATCGGGTCGCCCTTCTTGAAGCGACGCACGGCTTCTTCGCCGGTTTCGTTCCAGGAGATGTCGGACAGGTGGACCAGGCCGTCGATGCCGCCGTCCAGGCCGATGAAGATGCCGAAGTCGGTGATCGACTTGATGTTGCCGGACACGCGCTCGCCCTTCTCGTGCGTGCGGGCGAAGGCATCCCACGGGTTCTCGCGGCACTGCTTGATGCCGAGCGAGATGCGGCGACGGTCTTCGTCGATGTCCAGCACCATGACTTCCACTTCGTCGCCGATCTGCACGACCTTGGACGGGTGGATGTTCTTGTTGGTCCAGTCCATCTCGGACACGTGCACCAGGCCTTCCACGCCTTCCTCGATCTCGGCGAAGCAGCCGTAATCGGTCAGGTTGGTGATCTTGGCCTTGACGCGGGTGCCTTCCGGATAGCGACCCATCAGGGCCAGCCACGGATCTTCGCCCAGCTGCTTCAGACCCAGCGAGACACGGTTGCGCTCGCGGTCGAACTTGAGGACCTTGACGGTCAGTTCGGTGCCGACTTCAACGATCTCGGACGGGTGCTTGATGCGCTTCCAGGCCATGTCGGTGATGTGCAGCAGACCATCGATGCCGCCCAGGTCGACGAACGCGCCGTAATCGGTCAGGTTCTTGACGATGCCCTTGACGACCTGGCCTTCCTGCAGGTTGGCCAGCAGCTGTTCGCGCTCGGCCGACGATTCGGCTTCCATCACGGCGCGGCGCGAGACCACGACGTTGTTGCGCTTGGCGTCGAGCTTGATGAGCTTGAATTCCAGCTCGCGGCCTTCCAGGTGCGCGGTGTCGCGGATCGGACGGATGTCGACCAGCGAGCCCGGCAGGAACGCGCGGATGGAACCGACGTCGACGGTGAAGCCGCCCTTGACCTTGCCCGAAATGATGCCCTTGACGATTTCGCCGGCTTCGAAAACCTTCTCCAGACGGATCCAGGTCTCGGCACGCTTGGCTTTCTCGCGCGACAGCAGGGTGTAGCCCATGCCGTTGTCGAGCGCGTCGACGACGACATCAACCTGGTCACCCACGGCGACTTCCAGCTCGCGGCGGTCGTTCAGGAACTCTTCACGGGCGATCACGCCCTCGGACTTCAGGCCGGTGTCGACGGTGACCCAGTCGCTGTCAACGGCAACGACGGTACCCTTGATGAGCGCGCCGCGCTCGACGTCAAGGGAAACCAGGCTTTCTTCAAAAAGGGCGGCAAATGAATCAGTCATGTTGTCCTTCCAGTGCCGGATGGCACTCGTATGTAGCCACCTGACCAGCTCAGGCGGGTTTGTGGTTTTTGACGTCCCGGGCGGCCAGGCTGGTGGTCGCCGTCCGGAACATCTCCAACGGCAGGCGCCTCGGCACCTGCCCGTCAGTCCTTTTCAACCAGGCTCAGGAGTTAACTCTGAGCAGCTGATTTCATTGAATAATTTTAGCGAGACTCGGCACCGAACGGGCGGCATCGATGACACGCTGCACCACGGCCTCGATACCGAGGTCGGTGCTGTCGAGCACCAGGGCGTCGTCCGCCGGCTTCAGCGGTGCCACGCTGCGCTGGGTGTCGCGCGCGTCGCGGGCCTGGATATCTTCGACAAGGGCGGCGAGGCTAGCATCAAACCCCTTTTCCAGCAACTGCCGGTAGCGGCGCTCCGCCCTCGCCTGCGCCGACGCGGTCAGGAAGATCTTCAGCTCGGCGTCCGGAAACACCACCGTGCCCATGTCGCGACCGTCGGCGACCAGCCCCGGGGTGTCGCGGAACGCCTGCTGGCGGGCCAGCAGCGCGTTGCGCACGCGCGGCAGCGCGGCGACCTGGGAGGCGGCGCGGCCGGCCTCCTCGGTGCGGATGGCATTGGTGACATCCTCGCCTTCGAGCAGGATGCGGGCCTCGCCGTCATCGTCGCCGATGAACTGCACATCCAGGTGCGCGGCGAGGACCTCCAGCGCGGCCTCGTTGTCGAAGGCCACGGCATGGCGCTGGGCGGCGGCACCGAGCAGGCGGTAGAGCGCGCCGGAATCCAGCACGTGGAAGCCGAAGCGAGCGGCGATGCGATGCGCGATGGTGCCCTTGCCGGAGCCGCTGGGACCGTCGATGGCGATCACCGGCACCGGCGAGCGGACGGGCTTCTTTTCGATTTCTGCACTCATTGTTGTTCTTCTCTATGGACTCAGCCGGCGTCGCTTTCGCTGGCCGAGATATCCAGGCCGCAGCGGCGCGCCAGGCCCAGGAAGTCCGGGAAGCTGGTGGCGACATTGGCGCAGTCGCGGATGACGATGGGAGCGCCGGCGCGCAGGCCGGCCATGGCGAAAGACATGGCGATGCGGTGATCGCCGTGGCTGACCACCTCGCCGCCACCCAGGCTGCCGCCCTCGATGACGATGCCGTCCGTGGTCGGCTCGGCCTTGATGCCGAGCGTGATCAGGCCGTCGGCCATGACCTGGATGCGGTCGGACTCCTTGACGCGCAGCTCCTCGGCGCCGGTGAGCACCGTGGTGCCCTCGGCACAGGCGGCGGCGATGAACAGCGCCGGGAATTCGTCGATGGCCAGCGGCACCTGGTCCTCGGGGATGCGGATGCCCTTCAGCTGCGCGCTGCGCACGCGGATGTCGGCCACCGGCTCGCCGCCGACCACGCGTTCGTTGAACACGGTCAGATCGCCGCCCATGGCGCGCAGGATGTTGATGACCCCGACGCGGGTCGGGTTCATGCCGACGTGCTCGAGCACCAGGTCGGAGCCCGGCGCGATCGAGGCCGCCACCAGGAAGAAGGCCGCCGAGGAGATGTCGGCCGGCACGTCGATGCTGGTCGCGGTCAGGCGGCCACCGCCACGGATGGTCGCGGTCGAGCCCTCGACCTTCACCTCGTAGCCGAAGCCGCGCAGCATGCGCTCGGTGTGGTCGCGGGTCGGCGCCGGCTCGGTCACCGAGGTTTCGCCCTCGGCCCAGAGGCCGGCCAGCAGCACGCCGGACTTGACCTGGGCGCTGGCCACCGGCATGTCGTAATGGATGCCCTTGAGGCCGCCGCGCGCGGCCACCGCGCTGCCATGCACGCTCACCGGCGGCGTGCCGCGCTCGCCGGTGGTCTGGATCTCGGCGCCCATGGCACGCAGCGGCTTGGCGATGCGCTCCATCGGACGCTTGGTCAGCGACGGGTCGCCGGTCATCACGGTATCGAACGGCTGCGCCGACAGGATGCCGGACAGCAGGCGCATGGAGGTGCCGGAGTTGCCCACGTAGAGCGGCCCCGGAGGCGGCTTCAGGCCGTTGAGGCCGACGCCGTGCACGCGCACGCGGCCGCGGTCCGGGCCTTCGATGACCACGCCCATGTCACGGAAGGCCTGCAGCGTGGCCAGGGCATCCTCGCCCTCGAGGAAACCGGTGACGTCGGTGACGCCCTCGGCCAGCGAGCCGAGCATGATGGAGCGGTGCGAAATGGATTTGTCGCCGGGCACGCGGGCGTGGCCGGTCATGCGCCCGCCGGGGCGGACGGTGTAGATCAGTNATACCCAGCAGGGCCTCGCTGTCGCCATCGGTGATGGCCTGGCGCAGCGTCGCGGTGCCGGCTTCGAAGCCGTCCAGCGCCTGCAGTACCGCCTCGCGGTTGGCGAGGAAGATGTCATGCCACATCAGCGGGTCGCTGGCGGCGATGCGGGTGAAATCGCGGAAACCGCCCGCCGCGTAGCGGAAGATGTCCAGGTTGTGGGATTCGCGCGCCAGCGTGTCGACCAGCGAGAACGCCAGCAGGTGCGGCAGGTGGCTGGTGCGCGCGAGCACGGCGTCGTGGCGCTCGACCGGCATGGTCAGCACTTCGGCGTCAGCGGCCTCCCAGAGTTCGCGCACCAGCGCCAGCGCCTGCGGCGCGGTGGCCGGCAGCGGCGTCAGGATGACCTTGTGGCCGGCGAACAGGCCGGCGCGGCCGGCCAGCACCCCGCTCTGCTCGGAGCCGGCGATCGGGTGGCCGGGCACGAAGGTCGGCGGCACCTCGCCCCAGACCGCGCGCGCGGCCGCCACGACATTGCCCTTGGTGCTGCCGACATCGGTGACCACGGCCTGCGCCGGCAGTGCCGGGCAGATCGTGCGCAGCACCGCCTCGGTGGCATTCACCGGCATGGCCAGGATCACCAGGTCGGCGCCGCGCACGGCATCGGCCGGGTCGGCGTAGCCGATATCGATGAGCCCGAGCTGGCGCGCCGTGGCCAGCGTAGAGGCGCTGCGGCTGGCGGCGGTGATGCGCTCTGCCAGGCCCTTTTCGCGCAGCAGGCGCGCCAGGCTGGAGCCGATCAGTCCGAGACCGATGAAGGTGACCTGGCGCAGCGGCCAGCGCTTCACGACGCCCCCTCCGCCACCGCGGCGCCCTGCCCGGCCGCGGCCAGCACGCGCGCGAGCGCGGCCAGCGCGAAGTCGTTCTCCTCGGCCAGGCCGATGGAAATGCGCAGATGGTCGGGCAAGCCGTAGTTCGCCACCGGGCGCACGATCACGCCTTCGCGCAGCAGGGCCTGGAACAGCGGGCCGGCCGGCTGCCCCATGTCGACGCAGAGGAAATTGCCACGTGACGGAATGGCGCGCAGGCCGAGCGCGGCCAGGCCGTCCAGCCACTGGCGGCGGCCGGCGGCGTTGAGGGCACGGCTGCGCGCCACGAAATCGTCGTCGGCCACCGCGGCGGCGGCCGCCGCCAGCGCCAGGCTGTTGACATTGAAGGGCTGGCGCACGCGATTGAGGATGCCGATCAGGTCGGCGCCGGCCACCGCGTAGCCGACACGCAGCGACGCCAGGCCGTAGGCCTTGGCCAGCGTGCGCGACACGATCAGGTTCGGGTAGCGGTCGAGCACGTCGAAACCGCTGAGCGCCTGCGCGTCATCTACGAATTCGCAGTAGGCCTCGTCCAGCACCACCACCACATTCGCCGGCACCGCGGCCATGAAAGCCTCGAAATCGGCACGCTCGAACCAGGTGCCGGTGGGGTTGTTCGGGTTGGCGAGGAAGATCACCTTGGTCGCCGGCGTCACCGCCGCGGCCATGGCCGGCAGGTCGTGGCCATGATTCCTGGCCGGCACCTCGATGCCGCGCGCACCGGTGGCCTGCACCGCCAGCGGATACACCGCGAAGGCGTGCTGGGCGTAGATGGCATCATCGCCCTCGCCCAGGAACGCCCGCGCCACCAGCTCGAGCACGTCGTTGGAGCCGTTGCCGAGCAGGATGCGCTCGTGCGCCCAGCCGAAGCGGGCGCGGATGGCCTCCTTGAGCACGTAGCCGTTGCCGTCCGGGTAGCGCCCCAGCTCGGCCGGATCGGCCTGCAGTGCCGCCTTCAGCGCCGCCAGCGCGGCCGGCGACGGACCCAGCGGGTTCTCGTTGCTGGCCAGCTTGACCACGCGTGCGAGACCGAACTCGCGCTGCAGCTCCTCGATCGGCTTGCCCGGCTGGTATGGCGCCAGATGCTGCACGCCGGGACGGGCGCGGGACAGGAAATCGGTCATGTCGGTCTCTCAGAGCACGGCGCGCGGGTAGGAACCCAGCACCTTGACGTCGCTGACCACCGGATCCAGCTCGGACATCACCTCGCGCACGCGCGGATCGTCCTGGTGGCCTTCGAAATCGATGAAGAACACGTAGGTCCAGATGTCGTTCTTGCTCGGCCGGCTCTCGATGCGGGTCAGGTTGATGCCGCGCGCCGCGAACGGCGCCAGGATGTCGTGCAGGGCGCCGGCCTGGTTGCGCTTCATGGTCACCACGATCGAGGTCTTGTCCTCGCCCGACGGCGACACCGACTCGGTGCCGATGATCAGGAAGCGCGTGGTGTTGCTGGGGTTGTCCTCGATGCACTCGTGACGCTTGACCAGCCCGTACATGTCGGCCGCGGTCTCGCCCGCGATCGCCGCCGAGTGCCACTCGCCCTTGATGCGGCGCGCAGCCTCGGCGTTGCTCGACACCGCCACGCGCTCGGCCTTGGGGAAATGGGCATCCAGCCACTTGCGGCACTGCGCCAGCGACTGCTGGTGCGAGTAGATGCGCGAGATCGACTCCACGCGCGTGCCCTCGGCCACCAGCAGGTGGTGATGGATGCGCAGCTCGACCTCGCCGATGATGCGCGCTGACGACGTCAGGAAGGAGTCCGCCGTGTGCGTGACGATGCCCTCGGTGGTGTTCTCCACCGGCACCACACCGTAGTTCACCGCACCGGCCTCGACCTCGCGGAACACCTCGTCGATGGTGTTCAGCGGCACGGTCTGCACCGAATGGCCGAAATGCTTGAGCGCGGCGGTCTGCGTGAACGTGCCGTTGGGCCCCAGGAAGGCGATGCGCAGCGGATGCTCGAGCGCCAGGCAGGCCGACATGATCTCGCGGAACAGGCGCGCCATTTCTTCCGGATGCAGCGGCCCCTCGTTGCGCGCCATGACCTTCTGCAGCACCTGGGCCTCGCGCTCCGGACGGTAGAACACCGTGGCCTCCGGATCCTCGGCCTGCTTGACCAGGGCCACCTGCTGGGCGCAGCGCGCACGCGCGCTGATCAGCGCCTGGATGTCGGCATCCAGGCGGTCGATTTCATCGCGGATCTGCGCCAGGCCGGGCAGTGTCGCCTTGCTCATGCCATCGCTCATGCAGTCAGTCTCCCGCTCAGCCGTGACGCTGCTCGAAGTCGGCCATGAAGGCGGTCAGCGCCTCCACGGCAGCCTCGGGCACGGCGTTGTAGAGGCTGGCGCGCATGCCGCCGACCGAGCGGTGCCCGGCCAGGTTGATGAGCCCGCGCGCATCGGCTTCGGCGAGGAAGGTCTTTTCCAGGCCGGCGTCGGCGAGCGTGAACGGCACGTTCATGCGCGAACGGTTCGGCAGCGCCACCGGGTTGCCGTAGAAGTCGCTGCCGTCGATGGCGGCGTAGAGACGCGCCGCCTTGCGGGCGTTGACCTCGGCCATGGCGGCCAGGCCGCCCTGCTGCTTCAGCCACTTGAACACCAGCCCGGCGAGGTACCAGGAGAAGGTCGGCGGCGTGTTGTACATGGATCCGTTCTTGGCGGCCACGGCGTAGTCGAGCATGGTCGGCGTGCCGGCCGGCACCTGGCCGAGCAGGTCTTCGCGCACGATCACCACGACAATGCCGGCCGGACCGATGTTCTTCTGCGCGCCGGCGTAGATCAGGCCGAACTTCGACACGTCCAGCGGTTCGGACAGGATGCTCGACGAGTAGTCGGCGACCAGCGGCACGTCACGGCCGTAGAGCGCGGCGGTGTCGGGAATGAAGTCGAACTCGACACCGTGGATGGTCTCGTTCGGCGTGTAGTGCAGGTAGGCTGCGTCCCTGTCCGGCGTCCAGGCCGACAGCGACGGCACGGCACGGAAGTTGTTGGCCTCGTCGCTGGCCACGACGTTGACGCCGCCCAGCTTGCGCGCCTCGGCGATGGCCTTCTCCGACCACACGCCAGTGCAGACATAGTCGGCAGAGGCGTTGCCGCGCAGCAGGTTGAGCGGCACCTGGGCGAACTGCAGCGTGGCGCCGCCCTGCAGGAACAGCACCTTGTAGTTGTCCGGCACGCCCAGCAGGTCGCGCAGGTCCTGTTCGGCCTCTTCGGCGATGCGCACGAAGTCCTTGCCGCGATGGCTCATCTCCATCACGGAGCAGCCGCGCCCCTGCCAGTCGACCAGATCGGCCTGGGCCTGCTGCAGCACCGCTTCCGGCAGTGCCGCCGGACCCGCACAGAAGTTAAACGCTCTCGTCATCTTGCACCGGAGTATCGGAAGTGTCGGTTGTCTGGGAAATATCATCGCCACCAGCATCGCCGCCGGCCGCGTCCGCGGTCACCGGCGCATCGGCGCTGTCGTCGCCGGGGAACTCGTCGTCCTCGACTTCATCGAGGCGCACGAGGCCGACCAGGTGCTCGTCCCGGGCCAGCTTGATCAGGGTCACGCCCTGGGTGTTGCGCGACGACACCGAGACCTCGCCGACGCGGGTACGCACCAGCGTGCCCTGGTCGGAGATCAGCATCAGCTCGTCGTTCTCGCTCACCTGCACGGCGCCGACCAGCTCGCCATTGCGCTCGGAAGCCTGCATGGCGATCACGCCCTGGCCGCCGCGGCCGCGGCGCGGGAAGCCGGCCAGGCCGGTGCGCTTGCCGAAGCCGTTGCGCGAGGCGGTGAGGATCTGCGCGCCGGACTCGGGAATGATCATGGAGATCAGCTGCTGCTCCGCCGGCAGGCGCATGCCGCGCACGCCGCGCGCGGTGCGGCCCATGGTGCGGACATGCTTTTCCTTGAAGCGGATGACCTTGCCGCCGTCGGAGAACAGCATGACCTCGCAGGCGCCGTTGGTGACGGCGGCGGCGATCAGGGTGTCACCCTCTTCCAGGCGCAGCGCGATCAGGCCGTTGCTGCGCGGACGGCTGAACTGCACCAGCGGTGTCTTCTTCACCGTGCCGGAAGCCGTGGCCATGAAGATGTAGGCGCCGGTGGGCTCGTCCAGCCCGGTGAGCGCGAGGTCGTCGGCGTCATCGTCGCCGCCCTCGCCTTCATCGGACTCGTTCACCACCTCGGCGACGGCATCGATCACGCCATCGTCCAGGGCATCGTCATCGCCGTCTTCGTCGGCATCGCCCTGGTAGGCCGCGAGGTCGATCGGCAGCAGCGTGGTGACGCGCTCGCCCTCGGCCAGCGGCAGGATGTTGACGATGGGCTTGCCCTTGGCGCCGCGCCCGCCGGACGGCAGCTCGTAGACCTTGAGCCAGTAGACCTTGCCGACGCTGGTGAAGCACAGCACGGTGGTGTGCGTGCTGGCGACCAGCAGGTGCTCGATGTAGTCCTCGTCCTTGACCGCCGTGGCCGACTTGCCGCGGCCGCCGCGGCGCTGGGCGCGGTAGTCGGCCAGCGGCTGGGTCTTGGCGTAGCCGGCGTGCGAGATGGTCAGCACCACCTGCTCTTCGGTGATCAGGTCTTCCAGCGTGAGGTCGAGCTTGGAGCCGATGATCTCGGTGCGGCGCTTGTCGCCGTAGAGGTCGCGCATCTGGCGCAACTCTTCGCGGATGACCTCGAGCAGGCGTTCGGGATCGGCGAGGATGAGCATGAGTTCGGCGATGCGTCCGAGGATCTCGCCGTACTCGGCAACCAGCTTGTCCTGCTCCAGGCCGGTGAGGCGGTTCAGGCGCAGGTCGAGGATGGCCTGCGCCTGTTCCGGCGACAGCCGGTAGCGGTCGTTCTGGAAGCCGTAGGCCAGCGACAGGCCCTCGGGACGGCAGGCGTTGACATCACCGGCACGCTCCAGCATGCCCTCGACCGCGCCCGGCAGCCAGGACTCGGCCATCAGGCGCTCCTTGGCCTCGGCCGGACTCGGCGACTTCTTGATCAGCTCGATGACCGGGTCGATGTTGGCCAGCGCCACCGCCAGGCCTTCGAGGATGTGGCCGCGCTCGCGCGCCTTGCGCAGCTCGAACACGGTGCGCCGGGTCACCACCTCGCGGCGGTGGCGCACGAAGGCTTCCAGCACCTGCTTGAGGTTCATGATCTTGGGCTGGCCTTCGTCGATGGCCACCATGTTGATGCCGAACACGCTCTGCAGCTGCGTCTGCGCGAACAGGTTGTTGACCACGACCTCGGCGACCTCGCCGCGCTTGAGGTCGATGACGATGCGCATGCCGTCCTTGTCGGACTCGTCGCGCAGCTCGGCAATGCCCTCGATCTTCTTTTCCTTGACCAGCTCGGCGATCTTCTCGATCACGCGCGCCTTGTTCAGCTGGTACGGGATCTCGGTGAAGATGATCGTGTGTCGCCCGGTCTTGGCGTCGGTCTCGATGTGGTGACGGGCGCGGATGTAGATGCGGCCGCGGCCGGTGCGGTAGGCCTCGACGATGCCGGCGCGGCCGTTGATGATGGCCGCGGTCGGGAAATCCGGCCCGGTGATGTGCTGCATCAGCCCGTCGATGTCGATTTCCGGCTCGTCGATCAGCGCCAGCACGGCGTTGATGACTTCGGTCATGTTGTGCGGCGGAATGTTGGTCGCCATGCCCACGGCGATGCCGCTGGAACCGTTGACGAGCAGGTTGGGCACCTTGGTCGGCAGCACGTCCGGGATCATTTCGGTGCCGTCGTAGTTCGGCACCCAGTCCGTGGTTTCCTTGTCGAGGTCGGCGAGCAGGTCGTGCGCCAGGCGGGTCATGCGTACTTCGGTGTAACGCATGGCGGCGGCGTTGTCGCCGTCGACCGAACCGAAGTTGCCCTGGCCGTCGACCAGCATGTAGCGCAGCGAGAACGGCTGCGCCATGCGCACGATGGTGTCGTACACCGCGGAATCGCCGTGCGGATGGTATTTGCCGATCACGTCGCCGACCACGCGGGCCGACTTCTTGTAGGCCTTGTTCCAGTCGTTGCCGAGCTCGTGCATGGCGTACAGCACGCGGCGGTGCACGGGCTTGAGGCCGTCACGGACATCGGGCAGCGCACGCCCGACGATGACGCTCATGGCGTAGTCGAGATAGGACTGGCGCAGCTCGTCCTCAATGTTGACCGGAAGGATTTCCTTGGCAACGTCGGTCATGCAGTTTTCTCTTCTTCTGGGCCGTCGTTAAAGCGCTGGAGCATAGCACAGCCGGGCATTTTTCCGAAGCCGCCGCGGGCATTCCGGCACCGGTCAATCTCGCTATACTGTGCGACTTTGACCGACCGGCACCGGCGCAGCGGGCGCCGCACGAATTGCCAGATGCGAGGAAACCGCCATGTCGCAGAGCGTCGAACAGCCCACGGGCAACGTTGATCCGGCCGAAATCGCCAAGTTCGAGGCGCTGGCCGCGAAATGGTGGGATCGCGCCTCCGAATTCAAGCCCCTGCACGACATCAATCCGCTGCGCCTGAACTGGATCGACGAACGCGTCGGGCTGGCCGGCAAGCGCGTGCTCGACGTCGGCTGCGGCGGCGGCATCCTCGCCGAGAGCATGGCGCGCCGGGGCGCGACCGTGCTCGGCATCGACATGGGCGAGGCACCGCTGGCGGTAGCTCGCCTGCACGCCGAGCAGGACGGCGTGACCGGCATCAGCTACCGCCGCGTGCAGGTCGAAGTGCTCGCCGACGAACAGCCCGGCAGCTTCGACACCGTGACCTGCCTGGAAATGCTCGAGCATGTGCCCGACCCCGGTGCCGTGGTGGCCGCCTGCCTGAAGCTGGTGAAGCCGGGCGGACGCGTGTTCTTCTCCACCATCAACCGCAACCCCAAGTCCTGGCTGTTCGCCATCGTCGGCGCCGAATACGTGCTGCGCATGCTGCCGCGCGGCACCCACGACTACCAGAAGTTCATCCGCCCCTCCGAACTGGGCGGCTGGGCGCGCGCCGCCGGCTTCAGCGTCGACGAGATGACCGGCCTGCACTTCAACCCGCTGACCGGCCGCTACTGGCTGGCCCCGAACGTGGACGTGAACTACATGATCGCCTGCACCCGCCCGCTCGCCGCCGACGCGGAGAACGCGGCATGAACCGCCCGGTCGCCAATCGCCCCGCGGCCGTGCTGTTCGACCTCGACGGCACCCTGATCGACACCGCGCCCGACTTCCACGCCGGCGTCAACCGGCTGCGCGCGGGTCTCGACCTGCCGCCGGTGCCCTACGAGCAGATCCGCACCGCGGTGTCGGAAGGCGCCCGCGCCGTCATCGCCGCCGCCCGCTTTCCCGGGCTGGACAGCACCGACCCCAGGTTCGACGAGCTGCGTTACGCCTTCCTCGCAGACTACGAACAGCACCTGGCCGATGCCTCGCGCCTGTTCGCGGGTTTCGAGGAGATACTGCAGGCACTTGAAGAGCGCG
The DNA here is from genome assembly GCF_002943415.1 of Amnimonas aquatica. Lineage (GTDB taxonomy): Bacteria > Pseudomonadota > Gammaproteobacteria > Pseudomonadales > Moraxellaceae > Perlucidibaca > Perlucidibaca aquatica_A. Next base: position 15,017 of record NZ_PTQZ01000003.1, read on the forward strand.
GCATTCCCTGGGGCGTGGTGACCAACAAGGCCAGCACGTACACCCGACCGCTGATGCGCGCGTTGCAACTGGAGGCCCGTTCGGCGGCCACGGTCTGCGCCGACGAGGTCAGCCAGACCAAGCCGCACCCCGAGCCGCTGTTCAAGGCCGCGAAGCTCGCGGGCGTGGCCGCCGAGGAGTGCATCTATGTCGGCGACCATGTGCGTGACATCGAGGCCGGCCGCCGTGCCGGCATGATCACCGTCGCCGCCGGCTGGGGCTACATCCCCGACGACGACAGCGCCGCCTACTGGGGCGCCGACGCGGTCTGCGAGGATATCGCCGCTTTCCGCGACTGGCTGCTGCCACGACTGGACTGAACGGCGCGGCGGCGGACCGGCGACGACGTAGACGAGCCCGGCGCATCCGCCGGAACCGGAAGCCACCAGACGGAGAGACTGACGCCATGACGCCGACCGAAGACACCAACCTGCTCAAGGACCGTGTCCTGCTCATCACCGGCGCGGGCGCCGGCATCGGCCGCGCGGTGTCGCTGGCCTGCGCCGCCCGCGGCGCCACCGTGGTCCTGCTGGGACGCGAGCTGGCCCGGCTCAATGCCGTCTACGACGAGATCGTCGCCGCCGGAGGGCCGACCCCGGCCATCCTGACCCTGGACCTGAGCATCGCCGGCGGCCACGAGTGCCAGCAGGTCGCGGAACTGATCGAGACCACCTTCGGACGCCTCGACGGCTTGCTGCACAACGCCGCCGTGCTCGGCGACATCACGCCGCTGGAAAGCTACGACCCGGATGTCTGGGACTTCGTCATGAAGGTCAACCTGCGCGCGCCGTTCGTGCTCACCCAGGCCCTGCTGCCGCTGCTGAAGCGCTCCGAAGACGCCAGCATCGTCATGACCAGCAGCAGCGTCGGACGCCGCGCGCGCGCGTTCTGGGGCGCCTACGCCATTTCCAAGTGCGGCATCGAGGGCCTGGTGCAGATGCTCTCCGACGAGATCGCCAACATCTCCAACATCCGCGTCAATGCCATCAACCCGGGCGCCACGCGCACCGGCATGCGTGCCAGCGCCTACCCCGGCGAGGATCCGGGCAGCCTGCGCACGCCGGAAGAGATCATGTCGCTCTACCTGTACCTGCTGGGGCCTGACAGTCGCGGCGTCACCGGGCAGTCGTTCGACGCCCAGCCCAAGCCGGCAGCCTGAGCCTCGGTCCGCTCCGGCGGCCGATGCAAACGCCCCGCCTCCGGCCTCACAGGTGCCGGTGCCAGGAGCGGGTTTCCTCCAGGTGCAGCTCTTCGATATCCGCCAGATGGACTTCCATGGCCCGGCACGAGATCAGGATCTCGCGCAGTGACAGCGCCAGCGCCAGGAACATCAGCACCAGGCTGACCACGAAGCCGACCAGCGCCGCTGTCTTGAAGGCCAGCAGCACGCAGCCGATGCAGAGGATGCACACCACCAGGCTGCACACCCCGCAGGCCTGCATGTCCCGGATCAGCAGCAGGCGGTGACGCAGGTTGCCGAGCTGGGCCAGCACCTGCGGGTCGGGCTCTGCCTTGTAGCGGTCGTGCAGGCTGCGGATCAGGCTGGCCAGCGCCAGGAAGCGGTTGGTGAACGCCAGCAGCAGCAGCGAAATGGCCGGGAACAGGATGGAAGGCGTGCTGACATCGATGCTCATGGCCATGGCGCTCATCACTCTCCGGACTGCGGATCCTTGTTGCGGCCGTCGCGACGCTGCTGACGCAGGAAGCCGCCCTTGCGCTGCTGGTCGGCGCCCGCGCCGCCACCCTGCTGCGCCGGACGCGCGTTGCCGTCGTGACGCTGGATGCGCGCCGGGCGCCCCTCGGCAGCGGCCTCGCGGCTGCGACGCTGGCGGCCGGCATCGACCGGGCGCGGCGGCAGCGGGTTGTCGCGCAGCTTGTCGACACGACGCTTGGCGATGCCGAACAGGCCGGTGCCGCCACGACGCGGACGCAGCTCCACCGCACCCAGCAGGGCATCGATGTCGGGCTTGTCGAGCTCGACCCAGCGACCGGTGCGCAGTTCGCGCGGCAGCTTCTGGGTGCCGTAGCGGGTGCGCAGCAGGCGGCTGACCTTGAGGTTCTGCGACTCGAACAGGCGACGCACCTCGCGGTTGCGGCCTTCCTTCACCACCACCTGCCACCAGCGGTTGAAGCCTTCGCCGCCGAGTTCGGACACGCTCTCGAAGCGTGCCGGGCCGTCATCCAGCTCGACGCCGTCGCAGAGCGTGCGCTGCACCTCGGGCGTCAGCGTGCCCATGACACGCACCGCGTACTCGCGCTCGATGCCGCTGGACGGGTGCATGAGGCGATTGGCGAACTCGCCGTCGTTGGTGAACAGCAGCAGACCGGTGCTGTTGATGTCGAGACGGCCGACCATGACCCAGCGCTCGTCCTTGATGCGCGGCAGGTTGTCGAACACCGTCGGGCGGCCTTCCGGGTCGGAGCGCGAGCAGATCTCGCCTTCCGGCTTGTAATAGGCGATGACGCGCCGGCGCAGCTCGGACTCGACGCTGAAATGCACCAGGCGGCCGTCGAGGCGGAGCTCGTCGCCGACTGCCACGCGGTCGCCGAGGCTGGCGACCACGCCGTTGACGCTGACGCGGCCGTCGATGATGGCCTGTTCCATGTGGCGGCGCGAGCCCAGCCCGCTGCGCGCGAGGACCTTCTGCAGTTTTTCACTCATGATTCACTTGTTCCAGTTCGGCTGCGATCTCGGACAGATCGCGAATGTCGGCCAGCGCCGGCAGGTCCGCCAGGCTGCGCAGGTTGAAGTCGTCAAGGAAGCCGCGCGTGGTGGCGAACAGCGCCGGCCGGCCCGGGACCTCCTTGTGGCCGGCAACGCGGATCCAGTCGCGCTCCAGCAGGGTCTTGACGATCTGGGTGCTGACGGTGACACCACGGATGTCCTCGATTTCCGAGCGGGTGATCGGCTGCCGGTAGGCGATCAGTGCCAGTGTCTCCAGCAGCGCGCGCGAATAACGTTGCGGACGCTCCTCCCAGAGCCGGCTGACCCAGGGGCCGACCTCGGTGCGGACCTGGAAGCGCCAGCCCGACGCCACTTGCTGCAACTGCACGCCACGGCCCTCGTAATCGGCCATCAGCGCCGACAGCACGGCTTTCAGGCTGCCGGTGTCGGGTGCCGCACCCTCTTCGAACAGGGCTTGCAGCTGCTCCACAGAGAGCGCCTTGCCGGCGGCGAACAGCGCGCCCTCGACAATGGATTTCAGATCATCAGGCGTCATCGAACGCAGCCTCCTCGTAGGCATCCGGCTCGCCGGCCGGGTCATCGCCGAGATCCAGCGCCTGCCCCTGCGACTCGCCGATGCGGGCGCGGACATGGATGTCGGCAAAGGATTCCGTCTGCACCAGGTCGATCAGGCCTTCCTTGACCAGCTCCAGGACGGCCATGAAAGACACCACCACGCCCAGGCGCCCCTCCTCGACCTGGAACAGCGACACGAAGGGCACGAAGCCGCCACCGCGCAGGCTGTCGAGGATGTTGCTCATGCGCTCGCGCATGGACAGGGTCTCGCGCGAGACCTGGTGCGATTCGTAGAGGTCGGCGCGGCGCAGCACGTCCTGCAGCGCCAGCAGCAGCTCGCGCAGCTCGACGCGCGGCGGCTCGACCTGGCGCGAGTAATCGGGCTGCTGCGCCGCCGCGACGAAGAAATCGCGGCCCTCGCAGGGCAGCCGGTCGATCTGCTCGGCGGCCTTCTTGAAGCGCTCGTATTCCTGCAGGCGGCGGATCAGCTCGGCGCGCGGGTCGGCCTCCTCCTCGCCATCCGGCCCCTTGGGGCGCGGCAGCAGCAGGCGCGACTTGATCTCGCCCAGCCAGGCTGCCATGAGCAGGTACTCGGCGGCGAGGTCGAAATTCAGCGACTGCATGAGCTCGACGTACTCCAGGTACTGGCGCGTGATGCGCGCCACCGGAATGTCGAGGATGTCGATGTTCTGCGCCCGGATCAGGTACAGCAGCAGGTCGAGCGGGCCTTCGAAGGTGTCGAGGAAGACCTGCAGGGCGTCGGGCGGAATGTAGAGGTCTTCGGGCAGCTGGGTGAACAGCTCGCCCTTGACGCGGGCGATGGCGTTGAGCTGTGCCGGCGGCGTGTCCTCCGCCACGCCGGCATCCGCGGCACCCGTCGCCTCCGCGACGGCACCGCCGGTCCGGGCATCGAGCGCGAGCACGCCGGCCGCCGGTGCCAGGGGCTCGGACGGAATCTCGGACGGGGTCTCGGGCTCGGGGAGTGCCGTCGTGTCGGTGCTCATGGGTCCTCGCGGGGTTGCCGCTTCGCAGCGGTAGTGCTTCTGGCGGCCATTATGCCGCTTTTCCATGCAGGATGTCTGCCACTCGTCAGCCGGTTTCCGCTGCCGGCAAATGACAGCAAATGGCCGGCAAGCGGCGGACGGGCGACCGGCCCCGGAGGCGACCGCGCCGGCTCAGCCGAACGGGGCGGGATCGCCGAGGCCGACGCGCAGCACCTGCGGGCTGTCCTCGGTGAGATCGACCACGGTGGTCGACGACAGGCCGCCGAAACCGGAGTCCAGCACCACGTCCACACGCTTGCCGATGCGCGCGATGATCTCTTCCGGATCGTTCAGCGGCTCGTCGTCGCCGGGCATCTGCAGCGTGGTCGACAGCAGCGGCTCGTCGAGCAGTTCCAGCAGGCCCAGCGCCACCGGATGCGAAGGCACGCGGATGCCGATGGTCTGCTTCTTCGGATGCAGCAGGCGTCGCGGCACCTCGCGCGTGCCGGAGAGGATGAATGTGTAGGCACCCGGCGTATTGGCCTTGAGCAGGCGGAACACCGGATTGTCGACCTTGGCGTAGGTGCCGATCTCCGACAGGTCGCGGCAGAGCAGCGTCAGGTGGTGGGTCTCGTCCAGCTCGCGCAGGCGCCGCAGGCGCTCGAGCACGGCCTTGTCACCGATCTGGCAGGCCAGCACGTAGCTGGCGTCGGTGGGCATGACCACCAGCTCCCCGGCGCGCAGCCGCTCGGCCGCCTGCTTGAGCAGGCGCGGTTGCGGGTTGTCGGGGTGCAGGATCCAGTGCTGCGTCATGCCAGGGTCTCCAGGGACGGCTCGGGTTGTGCGACCAGGGCATCGACGGGCCAGCCCCAGGCGGTCCAGACCGGCGTGCAGCCGGCCGGCAGACGCGGGAAGCGGCCCAGCGCGATCCAGGGCGCCGGCGTGCCGTGGTAATCGCTGCCCTGCGAGGCCAGCAGGCCGTACATGGCCGAGAGCTGGCCCAGGTAGCGCACCATGTCGGGCTTCTCGGTGGCCGTGGCGACTTCCATGGCATCGCCGCCGGCATCCTTGAACGCCATGATGAGCTGGCGCAGCTTGCTGCGCGTCATCGGGTAGCGGCCCGGATGCGCCAGCACCGCGACGCCGCCGGCCGCGTGTATCCAGCCGATGGTCTCGGCCAGCTCGGCCCACGGCATGGGCACCGACGCCGGCTTGCGCGGACCGAGCCAGCGGTCGAAGGCCTGCTGCACGTTGCCGACATGACCCTGGGCGAACAGCCACTGCGAGAAATGCGTGCGGCTGACCGCGTCCGGACCGCTGGCCAGCGCCAGCGCGCCCTCGTAGGCGCCCGCCATGCCCAGCGCCTCCAGGCGCGCGCCGATCTGGCGCCCGCGCTCGGCGCGCGCCCCGGCCTGGCGCTGCAGGCCGGCCTGCAGCACCGGGTGCGCGGGATCGACCTGCAGACCGACGACGTGGATGTTGTGCGGGCCCCAGACCGCCGACAACTCGACCCCGGGAATCAGCGTGATGCCGGCCGCCACCGCCGCCGCGCGCGCCTCGGCGACGCCGGCGGTGCTGTCATGGTCGGTCAGCGCCAGCGCGCGCACGCCGGCACGCGCCGCCAGCGCCACCAGATCGGCAGGCGACAGGCTGCCGTCGGAGCAGCGGCTGTGGCTGTGCAGATCGATTTCCGGCATGGCATCCGGCTCCCCGGGTACATTAAGATGCGTCCACTCTAACAGATCGGCACCCTCCCCGGCGCCGCATCTCCGCCCATCCGGCACCCGATCACGCCTGCCCGCAGGCGCCCGGGCGTCCCCGCAGAGGACCGCATCCGCATGAAAGCCTGGCTGGACTTCCTGCCCATCATCGCCTTCTTCATCGCCTACAAGCTCTCCGGCATCTATGTCGCCGCCGGCGTGCTGATGGCTGCCGTGGCCGTGATCTACGGCCTGGTCTGGTGGCGCGAGCGCAAGCTGGAGACCAGCCAGTGGATCACCGTGGTGGCCACGCTGGTGCTGGGCGCGCTGACCCTCGGCCTGCACGACGAAAAATTCCTGCAGTGGAAGGCGCCGGGCGTGTACGTGCTGCTCGCCCTGCTCTTCCTCGGCAGCCAGTTCATCGGCGGCAAGCCGCTGGTGCAGCGCATGATGGCCCAGGCCGTGACCCTGCCGGACGCGCAGTGGCGCGGGCTCAACCTGGCCTGGGTGGTGTTCTTCCTGTTCGCCGCCGTGGCCAACGGCTATGTCGTGCTGCACTTCCCGGAATACTGGGTCGACTTCAAGCTCTTCGGCAGCCTCGGCCTGACCTTCCTGTTCATCATCCTCCAGGGGGTCTGGCTGGTGCGCAGGGGCGCGCTCAACGAAGCCGCGCCCGCCGATGATGCCGGCGCAACCGGGGCCGCTGACGCCGCCCGCGGCCAGCGCGACAACGATCACTGAATCCGGAGAAACCGCCCCATGTGGTACGCCCTCATCGCCGAAGACCATCCCGGCACGCTCGACGCCCGCCTCGCCGCCCGCCCGGCGCACCTCGCACGCCTGCAGGCGCTGCAGGCCGAAGGCCGCCTGCTGCTGGCCGGCCCGCACCCGGCCATCGACAGCGAAGAGCCCGGCCCCGCCGGTTTCACCGGCAGCCTGGTGGTGGCGCAGTTCGCTTCCCTGGAGGAGGCGCGCGCCTTCGCCGATGCCGACCCCTATGTCGCCGCCGGCGTCTACGCCCGGGTGACCGTCAAGCCGTTCCGCCGCGTGCTGCCCTGAGGCCGTGAGCGGCAGCGGCCAGCAGCGCCCGTCGCGCCGGGTCACGGTCATCGGCGCCGGCATCGCCGGCGCCAGCGTGGCCTGGACGCTGGCCGAGCGTGGCTGGCAGGTGCGCGTGCTGGAGGCATCCCGCGCCGGGGCCGGCGGCTCCGGCAATCCGGTCGCCATCCTCTACCCCAAGCTGGTCGCCGCCGCGCAGACACCGCTGCACCTGCAGTCCATGGCCTTCCTTCAGGCCCTGGAGATCTTGCGCGACCCGCGCCTGGCGCCGCATTTCCGGCAGACCGGCGTGCTCTGGCTGGACCAGCGCAAGCAGAAGGCCGACATCGGCCCGGACCACCCCTGGTGGGGTGAGCAAGTCTGGCGCGTCGATGCCGCCGAGGCCTCGCGCCTGGCTGGCCTGCCGCTGCCCATGTCCGCGCTCTGGCTGCCACACGCCGGCGTGCTACGCCCGGCCGGTCTGCTTGCCGCCCTGCTCGCCCGTCCGGGCATCACGCTGGTGGAGGGCTGCCCCGTGCATGACCTGCAGCCGGCGGCTGACGGCTGGCGATTGTCCACCGCGCTCGGCGAGGAACATGCCGATGCCGTGGTGCTGGCACATGCCGGCGCGACCGGCGCGCTGCACGCCGGCAATGACGCCGGCGCCCTGCCGCTGAAGCCGGTACGCGGCCAGGTCTCGCTGACGCCGGCAGGCACGCAGATGCTGCAGACCACCCTGTGCTACGGCGGCTACCTGGCGCCCGTGGCCGACGGCGGACTCTGCCTGGGCGCCACTTTCCAGCCCGGACGCTCGGACACGGACATCACGCACGAAGATCACCTCGCCAATGCACGCGAGCTGGAGGCCCTGCTGCCGGCGCTGGCAGCAGCGCTGCCGACACCAGCCATCTGGCAGGGTCGCGCCAGCCTGCGCTGGCAGACACCGGACTACCTGCCGCTGGCCGGACACCTGCCCTGGCTGCCGGGCGCGCGGCGGACACTGGCGGCACAGCCGCCCGGTGCCCGCCAGCCGCGCTGGGATGATCACGCTCCGCTGCTGGCCAGCCTGGGGCATGGCGCCAAGGGCTTCACCCAGGCCTGGCCGGTCGCCACCCTGATCGCCGATCTGCTCGAGGAGAAAACGCCCGTCATGCCGACAGCGCTGGCCGAGCGCCTGCGCCCGGACCGCTTCCTGCTGCGCGACTGGCGCCGGGGCCTGTTCTGGAGGCAGCCGCGCTGAGCCCGGCGACTGCCGCCGGATACCCGAGGCGCGACGGTGTCAGCGCGCCAGCGTGCAGCCCGTGTACTGCTGCCGGTACAGGGCCTCGGTCTGCTCAACCTTGCCGGTGTAGGCGATCAGCCAGGGCTTGGCCAGGTAACTGCTGCGCGCGAACCCGGCGCGCCCTTCGTGGTAGGCCAGATAGAGATTGCGCATGTCATCGCTGCGCATGCCCAGCTCGCGGGTGGTGCCGTAGTGGTACCAGCCGATGAAGTCGATGGCGTCGGAGAAGTCGTCGCGGCGTGCGAACCAGCGGTTCTGCCGGTCCACGTACTCCTTCCAGGTGCCGTTCACGGCCTGGGCGTAACCATAGGCGGTGGAACGGCGCGGCCCCGGAATGAAACCGAGGATGTAGCGGCGTGG
>NZ_PTQZ01000030.1 GCF_002943415.1 Amnimonas aquatica
GGCCGATGCGCTGGAATTCGGTATTGGCGGCCTTGTCCTCGGCGTTCAGCGACAGGCGCTGCGAGGCCGCCTGCAGCTGCTGCTGCAGACCCTGGGCGGCGGTGGCATCGTTCAGCGACTTGCTGCTCCACCACTTCCAGCCGGCGACGCTGAACAGCAGCGCGGCGATCAGCAGCAGCAGCGGCGTGCCGTAGCGCTGCCACCAGGTCTTCAGTTGATCCAGTGTTTCGTCATCGTTGTAAGCCACACCCATCCCCTCGTTTCATGCCCGCCCGGGCATGGCAAAAATTTTCCGTCCGGAAACCTCAGCCGGTGATGCCCAGCGCCTGGCGCACCGCGTCGGCAGCGGCCGCGCGCTCGCAGGTCAGCTGGTCACGTGTTTCGCGCAGCCATTTGATGCCGACGGTGCCGTTCGCCACTTCTTCCTCGCCCAGGATGAGCGCGAGGCGGGCGCCGGACTTGTCGGCCTTGCGGAATTGCGACTTGAAGCTGCCACCGCCGCAGTTATACACGATTCGCAGGGCCGGCAGGGCATCACGCAGCTGCTCCGCCAGGCTGATCGCGGCGATGCCGCCGCCCTCGCCCGGCGCCATGACAAAAACGTCGGCATCGGCTTCCGGCGTACCGGGGCGCAGTGCTTCAAGCAGCAGCACCAGACGCTCGAGGCCGATGGCGAAGCCCANGCCGTGGTCACCCACTCGAACACGGTCTTGTTGTAGTAGTCCAGGCCACGCACCAGGTTGGGGTTGACCACATAGGCGATGCCGCAGGCATCGAGCTGTGCGCGCAGCGCCTCGAAATGCCGGACCGAGTCCTCGTCCAGGTAGTCGGTCAGCTTCGGGGCGCCGACCAGGATCTGGCGCGTGCCCGGATCCTTGCTGTCGAGCACGCGCAGCGGGTTGCTGGTGAGGCGGCGCTGCGAGTCGTCGTCGAGCTGGGTCCGGTGCTGCTCCAGGTACTGCACCAGCGCCTTGCGGTAGACCGCGCGCGCCTCGGGCTCGCCCAGGCTGTTGATCTCCAGGGTGACCGCGTCGCTGAGGCCCAGCTCGCGCCACAGGCGCGCGGTGAGCAGGATGAGCTCGGCATCCATGTCCGGGCCGGCCTGGCCGAAGGTCTCGACGCCGAACTGGTGGAACTGGCGGTAGCGCCCCTTCTGCGGCCGCTCGTAGCGGAACATGGGGCCGGTGTACCACAGCTTCGGGCTCTGGTTGTGGGTCAGGCCGTGCTCGAGCGCGGCACGGACACAGCCGGCCGTGCCTTCGGGCCGCAGGGTCAGCGACTCGCCGCTGCGGTCTTCGAAGGTGTACATCTCCTTCTCGACGATGTCGGTGACCTCGCCGATGGCGCGCTTGAACAGCGGCGTCGGCTCCACCACCGGCAGGCGGATCTCGCTGTAGCCGTAGCGCTGCATGAGGCGGCGCAGGATGTCTTCGATCTGCTGCCAGCGCGGCGTGGCGTCAGGCAGGATGTCGTTCATGCCACGGATGGCGTTGATGCGGCTCATTGTCGCGAATTCCTGTACTTGCGGCCAGCGACCGTGGCCGCCGGGTGTTTCATTCGGATGCGGCCCTGACGATCAGGCGGGCCGCTTCGGCCGCCTTCTCGGTCTCTTTCTCGGCTACGCGCGCACGCACCATGGCCTCGATCTCGTCGACCAGGCGGCTGGTGTCGATCAGGTGGCTCTTCTCGCCGTTGCGATAGACCAGCGAGCGCGGCGCGGCGCCGACCACGCCGATGTCGGCTTCCTTGGCCTCGCCGGGACCGTTGACCTTGCAGCCGATCACCGACACGTCCATGGGCGTGCGGATATCTTCCAGCCGGGCTTCGAGCGCGTTCATGACGCGGATGACATCGAACTCCTGCCGCGAGCAGCTCGGGCAGGCGATGAAGTTGATGCCGTTGGAGCGGATGCCCAGCGACTTCAGGATGTCGAAGCCGATCTTGACCTCGTCCTCCGGCTCCGCCGCCAGCGACACGCGCAGGGTGTCGCCGATGCCGTCGAGCAGCAGGCCGCCGAGCGCGATGGCCGACTTCACGGTGCCGGAGCGGAACACGCCGGCCTCGGTCACGCCCAGGTGCAGCGGGTTGTCGATCTGCGCCGACAGCAGGCGGTAGGCATCCAGCGTCAGGAACACGTTGGAGGCCTTCACGCTGACCTTGAACTCGTGGAAGTTCAGGCGGTCGAGGATGTCGATGTGACGCATGGCCGATTCCAGCAGCGCCTCGCCGGTGGGCTCGCCGTACTTCTTCTGCAGGTCTTTCTCCAGCGAACCGGCGTTGACGCCGATGCGCATGGAGATGCCGTGGTGGCGTGCCGCCGCCACGACCTCGCGGACCTTGTCGTCGGAGCCGATGTTGCCCGGATTGATGCGCAGGCAGTCGACGCCCTTCTCGGCCACGGCCAGGGCAATGCGGTGATCGAAATGGATGTCGGCCACCAGCGGCACGCCCGGCACCTGCTGGCGGATCAGTCCGAAGGCCTCGGCCGCCTCCATGGACGGCACCGACACACGCACGATATCCGCGCCGGCGCTGACGCAGCGGCGGATCTGGTCAACCGTGGCCGCGACATCGCAGGTTTCGGTATTGGTCATGGTCTGCACCGTGATCGGCGCATCCCCGCCGACAAAGACGCTGCCGACCCGGATCTTGCGGGTCTGGCGACGCTTGATGGGCGACTCGTGCATGGTTCTGTCCTGTTCCTGCCGGCTCAGTTCGTCAGCCTGAAGCTGGCGATCTCGCCGCGCGTGTAGGGCTTGAGGTTCACCGGCTGGCCGTTGCGGCTGAGCGAGGTGGCCTTGACGTTGCCGATATTGATCGAGAACGGAGGCTGTCCCGTGACAGCCACGACCTGGCCCTGGTTCTTCAGGCCGTAGACCAGTTCCTGGCCGGTGGCGTCACGCACGCTGATCCAGGAGCGGCCGGTGAAGGTGAAGCTGAGCGTGTCGATGCGCGGACCGGCAGCCGCCGGGGTGGCCGGAATGACCACCGAACCCTGGGCGGAGGGGGTGGCGGCCGGATTCGCCGGCACCACCGGGGCGACCGTGGTCACCGGCGTGGCCGGACGCGGCACGGATGCCGCCGGGCGCGCGGGCTCGGCCGGCAGTGCGTCGATGACCGGCGCGGCGGCCGGCTGCTCGTCGGTCGTCGCGGGCTGCGTGCCCGCCTCGGCCGGCGGCACATCGCCGGGCAGTGCCGGAGTGGCCGGCGGCACCAGCTGGGCGGGATCGACCAGCGGCGCTTCGGGCGACGGCGGCAACGTCACGTCCTGCTCCAGCGGCGCCACCACGTCGATGTCGGAGGCGTGGTCGCCGCTGTTCCAGAACAGGCTGCCGACCACCAGCAGGGCCAACACGGCACCCGACAGGATGACCATGAAGCCGGGACGCCTGCCGGTGTGCAGGGACTCGCCGCCGGCGTGCAGCACACCGGCCTTGAGCGGCTCCTGCTGCACCGGCGCCGGCGCGCGGCTGCTCCAGAGCTCGTCGAAGACCGCCACCAGGGTGTCCGGCGACAGCTGCACCAGCTGGGCATAGCGGCGCAGGTAGCCGCGAATGAAGGCCGGCCCGGGCAGGACATCGTAGTCATCCTGTTCCAGCGCCTGCACGTAGCGCAGCGACAGATTGGTCTCGCGCGCCACCTGCTCGGCGGTCAGGCCGCGCTGCGCGCGCGCCTGCGCCAGCCGCTCGCCCGGCGAGGCGCGACCGGACGATGCCGCCGGCGTGGCGGAAGGGGTTTCCTGAGTCATGTTCTGCGGCTCGTCGGAAGGGTTCACGGCGATCGTTCCTCGAATGGGGTTCGTCAGTTCCGGGTTCTCAGGATTTCATTGTCGCGATTGCGCGCCTGCCAGCGCTCGGCGCGCCGGGTGCGGTCCTTGACCTGGCCGACCAGCTGGCCGCAGGCGGCATCGATGTCATCACCGCGCGTGGTCCGGATGGTACAGGTAAAGCCGGCGCGGATGAGCTGATTCTGGAATTCCACGATCCGCGCCCGCGGCGTGCTGCCATAAGGCGCATGCGGGAACGGATTGAAGGGAATCAGGTTGATCTTGCTCGGCACGTCGCGCAGCAGCTCGATGAGCTGGCGCGCGTGGACGTCCTGGTCGTTGACGCCATCGAGCATGACGTATTCCATGGTGACCTTGCGCCGACCGACCTCGCTGCCCTGATGGTGCACCAGCCAGCGGCGGCAGGACGCCATGAGATCCTTGAGCGGGTACTTGCGATTGATCGGCACCAGCTCGTCGCGCAGCTCGTCGTTGGGCGCGTGCAGCGACACCGCCAGCGACACGTCCATGGTCTGCGTGAGCTTGTCGAGCATGGGCACCACGCCCGAGGTCGACAGCGTGACGCGACGCTTGGACAGGCCGTAGGCGAAGTCGTCGAGCATGAGGTCCATGGCCGGCACCACGGCGTCGAAGTTCAGCAGCGGCTCGCCCATGCCCATCATCACCACGTTGGTGAGCGCGCGCGTGCGCGTCAGCTCGCCCTGGGCATTGCGGCCGCTGAACTCGCCTTCGTCGAGGTAGGACTTGTTGGCGATCCAGACCTGGCCAATGATCTCGGCCGGCGTCAGGTCGCGCTGGAAGCCCTGCTTGCCGGTCGAGCAGAAGCTGCAGTCGAGGGCGCAGCCCACCTGCGAGGACACGCACAGGGTCTTGCGGTCACCGTCGGGAATGAGCACGGTCTCGACCATGGCGTTCTCGCCGACCTTGATCACCCACTTGCGGGTACCGTCGGCGGAGAAGTGCTTGTAGGTCACTTCCGGCGCGCGCACCTCGGCGAACTGCTCGAGCTTGACGCGCAGCGACTTGGCGAGGTTGGTCATTTCAGCGAAATCGCTGACGCCCTGCTGGTGTATCCACTTCATGACCTGGCCGGCGCGGAACTTCTTCTCGCCGATGGTGGCGAAGAAGTCTTCCATCTGCTGGCGGCTCATGCCCAGCAGGTTGACCCGGGCTGACGCGTCGGCGACGGGCGTGCCCGCCTGCGGGGCAGCGGCGTTCGCCAGTGCGGAGGTCGCCGTGACGACGGCGGGCGTTGCTTCACTCATGATGCTCTCGACCGGTTGCTACACCAATTATGTCGTGGGCCTGCGGCGATCCGCAGAGGTTCCGCTTGCGCAAAGGCCGCAGCACCGGAGTGCTGCGGCCTCGTGATGTGACGGGCGAAACCATGGTCTCGACCCGTTTTTTTCACGCGAAACAGGGCGTTGCCACCCCGCTCCGTGCCTGCGCGTACCTTAGCGGGTACGCGGGCAAACTTCCAGCGCGCTGAAGAAGTAGGCGACTTCGCGGGCGGCGGAGGTGGTCGAATCGGAGCCGTGGGCGGCGTTCTCGTCGATGCTGACGGCGAAATCGGCGCGGATGGTGCCCGGGGCGGCATCCTTCGGGTTGGTGGCACCCAGGATGTCACGGTGGGCCAGTACGGCGTTCTCGCCTTCCAGCACGGACACGACGACCGGACCGGAGGTCATGAAGGAGACCAGATCCTTGAAGAAGCCGCGCTCGCGGTGCTCGGCGTAGAAGCCTTCGGCTTCGGCCTGGGACAGGTGCTTCATCTTGGCGGCGACGATCTTGAGGCCGGCCTTTTCGAAACGGCTGTAGATTTCGCCGATGACGTTCTTGCCCACGGCATCCGGCTTGATGATGGACAGGGTGCGTTCGATCGCCATGGTGATGTGCTCCAGTCAGGCAATGGTTGAATTCCGAGGCGCGCATTATACGTGCGCTTTCAAGCGGCCGCCACGGGATTGTCGGACGATCTTTGCTGCCGGTCTGGCGATTGCTTTGCCTTGGCGAGAATAGCCCGAGTCCGGGGTGGGTGTGACGGAAACACGCCGTGAACCCATCCATGGGGGCTCGCATGCGCCATCCATGGCGCATGACGGTTTCCGCCACACCCACCCCGAAATCGGGCTACACGCTGAAGCAAAGCACCGTCGTAGCAGGAACAGGGATTCAAGCGACCCTCAGGTCACTGCACCAGCGGTCGTTGCAGCGCGCTGTCTGCATGGGCGATGCAGACAAGACCCGAACGACTCAGACCTCGTCGATCCAGGCCATCTGGATGGCCTCGAGGATCTTCTCGCCGCAATGGCGCGGGTCGTCATCGAAATCGGGCAGCGCGATCACCCACTGCATGAGATCGGTGAAACGCACCGTGGTCGGGTCGATGTCGGGATGCGCCTCGGTCAGGGCGATGGCGATCTCCAGCGAATCGGTCCACTTCAGGCTCATGTCGGTCTCCTCGCGCAATGGCGATCAGTGGCGCTCGGAAGCGTGGTTGAGCGTGTAGCGGGGAATCTCGACCACCAGGTCCTCGTCGCCGACCACGGCCTGGCAGGACAGGCGCGACTCCGCCTCCAGCCCCCAGGCCTTGTCGAGCAGGTCCTCTTCCAGCTCGTCGAGCTCGTTCAGCGACTCGAAGCCCTCGCGCACCACGACATGGCAGGTGGTGCAGGCACAGGATTTCTCGCAGGCATGCTCGATGTCTATGCCCTGGCGCAGCGCGGCATCGCAGATGGTCTCGCCCGGCTCGGCCTCGATGACCGCGCCTTGCGGGCAGATCTCGTGGTGCGGCAGCAGGATGATCTGGGGCATGGTCAGTGTTCCTCGAACTGGTTCAGCGTCTTGCCGGCCATGGCGGTGCGGATGCCGGCATCCATGCGGCGGGCGGCGAAATCTTCGCTGGCGTGGTTGAGCGCCTCGGTGGCGGCGGTGATGGCGCCGGCGTCATTGCCGGCGGCCAGCGCCTTGAGCGCCGCCAGACGATCGCTCAGCGCCTGCTGTTCAGCGCCGGAGAGCAGCGCGGCATCGGCGGCCAGCGCGGCTTCGATGGCGATCCAGAGGCGCTCGGCCTCGGCCCTCGCCTCCTGCAGCGCGCGCGCGCGCATGTCGGCGACGGCCAGCTCCTGCGACTCGCGCAGCATGCGCAGGATATCGTCGTCGGCCAGTCCCCAGGACGGCTTGACCACGATATCGGCACGCACGCCGGCCGTGGTCTCCTCGGCGCTGACGCTGAGCAGACCGTCGGCATCGACCTGGAAGCTGACACGGATGCGCGCGGCGCCGGCCACCATGGGCGGGATGCCGCGCAGCTCGAAGCGCGCCAGCGAACGGCAGTCGGCCACCAGCTCGCGCTCGCCCTGCACCACATGCAGGCTCATGGCGGTCTGGCCATCCTGGAAGGTGGTGAACTCCTGCGCCCGCGCGACCGGAATGGTGGTGTTGCGGGGAATGACCTTCTCCACCAGGCCGCCGTAGGTCTCCAGACCCAGCGAGAGCGGAATGACATCGAGCAGCAGCATGTCGCTGTCGGGCTTGTTGCCGGCCAGCACATTGGCCTGCACGGCGGCACCGATGGCCACCACCTGGTCCGGGTCGAGATGATCCAGCGCCGGCCGGCCGAAGAACTCGGAGACGCGGCGGCGCACCAGCGGTACACGCGTGGAGCCGCCGACCAGCACCACCTCGGCGATGTCCGCCGGCTTCAGGCCGGCATCGCGCAGGGCACGGCGGCAGGCGCGCAGGGTGTTGTCGACCAGCGGCGCGATCAGCGCCTCGAGGTGCTCGCGGGTGAGCGTGTCCTGCCAGTCCGCCGGCGCGCCGCCGGTGCCGGCGGCCAGGTTGAGCGTCACCGACTCGCGGCTGCTCAGGGCCTCCTTGACCTTGCGTGCGGTCTGCAGCAGGCGGCGCTGCACCTCGGCATCGGGGTTGGCGATGCCGGCCCCGGCCATGATCCAGCCGGCGATGGCATGGTCGAAATCATCGCCGCCGAGGGCGGAATCGCCGCCCGTGGCCAGCACCTCGAACACGCCCTGATTCAGGCGCAGGATGGAAATGTCGAAAGTGCCGCCACCCAGGTCGTAGATGGCATGCACGCCCTCGGCGGCGTGATCGAGGCCGTAGGCCACGGCGGCGGCGGTGGGCTCGTTGAGCAGGCGCAGCACCTTGAGGCCGGCCAGGCGCGCGGCGTCCTTGGTGGCCTGGCGCTGGGCCTCGTCGAAATAGGCCGGCACCGTGATGACCGCACCGGCGAGCTCGCCGGCACGCTCGCCGCCGAAGGCCTGCTCGGCGCGCTGGCGCAGCACGCGCAGGATCTCCGACGATGCTTCGACCGGGCTCTTGTCACCGGCGACGGTGCGGAAATACGGCACGCCGCTGTCATGCGCGACCAGGTCATAGGGCAGGCGCTCGCCGAGCTGCTGCGCAGCCTCGACACCGCGACCCATGAAGCGCTTGACCGACACCAGCGTGTTCAGCGCGTCACCGGCGGCGGCCAGGCGAGCCGCTTCGCCCACCTCGACGCGGCCGTCGGCAAGGTAGCGCACCACGGACGGCAGCAGCACGCTGCCCTGCTCGTCCGGCAGCACGCGCGGCAGGCCGCTCTGCACCGTGGCGACCAGCGAGTGCGTGGTGCCGAGGTCGATGCCGATGGCCAGGCGGTGCTGGTGCGGCGCCTGGCTCTGGCCCGGCTCGACGATCTGCAGCAATGCCATCAGAAATCGTCCTGTTCGTCTTCGAGGCGCTCGCGCTGCTCGCGGATCTCGTCGAGCAGGCGCTGCATGAACTGCATCTTGCGCAGGGTGTCGGCAGCCTCGTGCCAGTCCTCGGCGGCATAGTCGATCGGGAACTCGCGCAGCAGGTTGTCCAGCCAGTCCCTCGCCTCGTCTTCCAGCGCGTCCAGCTCATGCGGCGCCGAGGCGTCCTCCAGCTGCTCGCGAAGCTCCATCTGCGCCATGAGGAAATCGGTGTCGGCGACCGTGGCGCGCTCGCTGTCGATGCCGTGGCCAGCCAGATCCAGCAGGTAGCGGGCGCGGCGCACCGGGTCGCGAAGGGTCTCGTAGGCACTGTTGACGTGCGCCGACATCTGCAGGGCGAACTGCTGCGCGGCGGCGTCGTCGCCGGACACGCGATCGGGGTGATGACTGCGCTGGAGCTCGCGCCAGACCGGCTGCAGGGCCGCGGCGTCGAGCGCGAACGCGACCGGCAGACCGAACAGGCTGAAGTAGTTGGTGGTCAGATCCACGAGGGACTCCTGCAGACTCGCTTCAGACGGTGAAGGACTCGCCGCAGCCGCACTCGCCTTTCTGGTTGGGATTGGTGAACTTGAAGCCTTCGTTCAGGCCTTCCTTGACGAAGTCCATTTCGGTGCCGTCGAGGTAGGCCAGGCTCTTGGGGTCGACCACGACCTTGACACCGAAGGACTCGAAGATCGCATCCGCCGCTTCAGCCGAGTCCACGAACTCGAGCACATAGGCCAGGCCGGAGCAGCCGGAGGTCTTGACGCCGACGCGCACGCCAAGGCCCTGCCCGCGCCCTTCCAGGCAGCTGGTGACATGACGGGCGGCGGATTCGGTCAGCGTGATGGCCACGGGCTTCTCCAGTCTGGCGGCGTCCGCTTACGCGGCGCCGTGCTTGCGGCGGTAGTCGGAAATGGCTGCCTTGATGGCGTCTTCGGCCAGCACCGAGCAGTGGATCTTCACCGGCGGCAGCGCCAGCTCCTGGGCGATCTGGGTGTTCTTGATGCTGGCGGCCTGGTCCAGGGTCTTGCCCTTGACCCACTCGGTGACCAGCGAACTGGAGGCGATGGCGGAGCCGCAGCCATAGGTCTTGAAGCGGGCGTCCTCGATGACACCCAGTTCGTTGACCTTGATCTGCAGCTGCATGACGTCGCCGCAGGCCGGGGCGCCGACCATGCCGGTGCCGACGGAATCATCCGACTTGTCGAGCTTGCCGACGTTGCGCGGATTCTCGTAGTGGTCGATCACTTTTTCGCTGTAAGCCATGATGTGCTACTCCTCTGTGCGGACAGGCATCGCGCTCAGTGCGCGACCCACTCCACGGAATTCAGATCCACGCCATCCTTGTACATGTCCCACAGCGGGGACAGGTCGCGCAGGCGGTTGACCGCCTGGCTGGCATGGCCGATCACATACTGGACATCGGCCTCGGTGGTGAAGCGGCCGAGGGTGAAACGGATCGAGCTGTGCGCCATTTCGTCGCTGAGCCCGAGCGCGCGCAGCACGTACGACGGCTCCAGGCTGGCCGAGGTGCAGGCGGAGCCCGACGACACCGCCAGGTCCTTGAGCGCCATGATCAGCGACTCGCCTTCGACGAAATTGAAACTGACGTTCAGGTTGCCGGCGATGCGCTGGGTGAAGTCGCCATTGACAAAGACCTGCTCCAGGCCCTGCAGGCCGGTCCAGAGCTGGTCGCGCAGCGCGCGCAGGCGATCCTGCTCGGCGTGCATTTCTTCCTTCGCGATGCGGAAGGCCTCGCCCATGCCGACGATCTGGTGCGTGGCCAGCGTGCCCGAGCGCATGCCGCGCTCGTGGCCGCCGCCATGGATCTGCGCCTCGATGCGCACGCGCGGCTTGCGACGGACGTAGAGCGCGCCGATGCCCTTGGGACCGTAGGTCTTGTGGGCGCTGAAGCTCATCAGGTCGACCTTCAGGGCTTCCAGGTCGATGTCGACCTTGCCGGTCGACTGCGCGGCATCGACATGGAACAGGATGCCGCGGGCACGGGTGATCTCGCCGATGGCGGCGATGTCGGTGATGGTGCCGATCTCGTTGTTGACGTGCATGAGCGAGACCAGCACGGTGTCGTCGCGCAGCGCCGCCTCGACCGCCGCCGGATGCACCAGACCGGTGCCGGGCTCGGGGTCGAGGTAGGTGATCTCGAAGCCTTCGCGCTCGAGCTGGCGGCAGGTGTCCAGCACGGCCTTGTGCTCGATCTTCGAGGTCACGATGTGCTTGCCGCGGCTCTTGTAGAAGCCGGCCACGCCCTTGATGGCGAGGTTGTTCGATTCGGTCGCGCCCGAAGTCCAGACGATTTCGCGCGGGTCGGCATTGACCAGCGCCGCGACATGTCCGCGAGCCGTCTCGACCGCCTCTTCCGCCTGCCAGCCATAGACATGCGAACGCGACGCCGGGTTGCCGAAGTTCCCCTCCATGCGCAGGCAGTTCACCATGACATCGGCTACGCGCGGGTCCACCGGCGTGGTGGCGGAGTAGTCGAGATAGATCGGACGATTCATGAATGACCTCTGTCGGTTCGTCTTGCCGGCCTCAGAACAACGGGGCCAGCGGGTCGACGGCACGTTCGCGCCGCTTCTGCACCTCGCTCTGGCGGATGGACACCGCCTGCACCTCGCGGCGGCTCACCAGCTCCTGCAGGCTGATGTTGGCCAGGAAGTGATGAATCTGCTGGCTGAGATCCGTCCACAGCTCATGAGTCAGGCAGGTGGCACCCTGCTGACAGTCTCCCTGCCCGCCGCAGCGGGTGGCATCGACGGACTCGTCCACGGCGTCGATGATCTGGGCCACGTAGATGTCGCCGGCCGTGCGCGCCAGTTGATAGCCGCCGCCCGGACCACGCACGCTGGACACCAGGGCGCTCTTGCGCAGCTTGGCGAACAGCTGCTCCAGATAGGACACCGAGATCGACTGGCGCTCCGAGATATCGCTCAGGTTGACCGGCCCCTTCTGGGCATTGAGTGCCAGGTCCAGCATGGCAGTAACGGCGTAACGACCTTTGGTGGTCAGGCGCATGGTTCAGTCTCCGACTTAATTCCCTAGCAGATTTGTAGGATATTAATTCCGAGTGAATAGGTCAACTATTTAGCCTAGTGGAGCGGTCGGGATTTTAGGGAGGTCACACCCCGAACACCAGAGGGCGAAAGCATAATTTTCATACCTTTCAAAGCACTTGTTGAGATCGCGTCGCATTCACCTGCCAGCGCCCGCCGCCGTGATGCCGGCAGACCCGCCGAAGCGGCCCCGGGCGCGCTATAATGCGGCCCGAATGCGCATCCGGAGCACAACGTGAGCTTCACGCAGGAACTGCTGATCATTCTCGCGCTGATCGTGGCCAGCGCCTTTTTCTCGGTATCGGAAATCTCCCTGGCGGCGGC
>NZ_PTQZ01000300.1 GCF_002943415.1 Amnimonas aquatica
AGCTTGTCGGCCGGAACCGGCAGCGAACTGAAGTCGACCGGCATGTCGTAGCCGGGAGCGACGCTCCAGCGGTAGCGCTGCAGCAGCTGGTGGACAATGGCCTTGACCTGCATTTCCGCGAAGTGAAGACCGATGCACATGTGCGCGCCACCGCCGAAAGGCACGTACTGGTAAGGGTGACGCTTGTGCTCCAGGCGTGGTTCGAGGAAGCGTGCGGGGTCGAAGCGCTCGGGCAGGTCCCAGTGCTCAGCCATGTGGTGCGCGAACAGCGGCGTCATGCTGACCAGAGAGCGGGCGGGAATGTGTATGCCCTTGAACTCCATGTCCTTGAGGGTGCGGCGGGGCATGCTCGGCACCGGCGCGATGAGGCGCAATGCCTCCTTCATGCACAGGCCGATGGCGGGCAGCTTCTCCAGGTCTTCGAAGGCCAGGTCGCGACGCCCCAGCGCCAGGCTCTCCGCGCGCGCGCGTTCCTGCCACTCGGGGTGCCGCGCCAGCTGGTACAGCAGCGAGCAGAGCGTGATGGTCGTGGTGTCATGCGCGGCCATCAGCAGGAAGATCATGTGATTGACAATGTCGGCGTCACTGAAGCGCTGACCATCTTCGCCTTCGGCGAGGCAGAGCTGGCTGAACAGATCGCTGCCAGGGCGCGCACGCTTGGCCGGGAGGCGTTCGAGGAAGAAGCGCTCGAGCAGGCGCCGTGCGCGCAGGCCCTTGTGCCAGAGCAGTCCCGGCACCGGGTGGCGGACGATGGCCGTGCCCGCGCGCACGGTGAGCACGAAGGCCTCGTTGAGGGCATCGGCCTCCGGGCCGAGCTTGGCGCCCACGAAGACTTCCGTGGCCAGGTCCAGCGTGAGCGACTTGACGTGGTCGAGAATGGTGAAGCGGTTGTCCGGCCGCCAGCCCGCCAGGCCGCGGGCGATGCCGGGATTCATGCCATCCAGGTAGGAGGCGAGGGCTTTCTTGGTGAAGGCGGCCTGCATGATCTGCCGGTGCCAGCGGTGCTCCTCGAAGTCGAGCAGCATGATGCCGCGGGTGAAGAAGCGGCCGATGAAAAAGTCCCAGCCCTCGGCATTGGAGAACACCTGCTGGCGGTTCTGCAGGACGAGCTGGTTGGCGTCGGGGCCGAGGAGGTGGACCATGCGCACGCCGTAGGCGTCGGACCAGAAGACTTCGCCGTATTCGGCGTAACCGCTGCTGAGATAGCCGATGGGGTCGCGCATCAGTGCCAGGGTCTGGCCGATCAGCGGCAGGCCGCGCCGGCCCGGCATGCGGTGGCTGCCGGATGGTGATGCGGGCTGGAGAACCCGGGATACGTGGCTCATGCGCGTTGCCTCTTGTTCTTGTCGTGACGGGCATGTCGGGCAGGCTATGAAGCTAGGGCAGGGGCTGCGCAGCCACTATGTCTGAATAAGACATATCTGTCTCCCTGCATGACACTGCTGTGGCGGATCATGGCTATTGTCGGACAGGATTTTTCCCGTGCGCCGAACTTATCCTCCGCTTGTTCATGGAAATGTCACAAAGCGGTGCAGCGATCCACAAGGGATGTGTGGTGATGGCATGTTAACGGATTGA
>NZ_PTQZ01000301.1 GCF_002943415.1 Amnimonas aquatica
CGCCCACCAGGCGCGCGACTGGACGGTGAAGGTCGACCTCGGCAACGTGGCGCTCTACGAGGGCGTGCGTTTCGGCGAGGGCCGCATGGAGGCGCTGCCGGCCGGCAGTGACATCTACTACCGTTTCGTGGCCGGCTCGCAGCTTTCGCGCATCGGGCGCGCCAGCACCCAGCGGCTGGCGCCGGTGGCGCAGGCCCGCTTCGCGGTGGCGAGCTGCTCCAACCTGCCCAAGGGCTTCTTCAGCGTCTACGACATGATCAGCCAGCAGGACGACCTCGATTTCGTGGTCCACCTCGGCGACTACATCTACGAGTACGGCGAAGGCGAGTACGGCGAAGGTGCCGCGCTGGTGCGCGATGGCGAGAACCGGATACCGGAGCCGACGCACGAGATGGTCTCGCGCCAGGACTACGTGCTCCGCCATGCCCAGTACAAGCGCGACCGCGAACTGCAGGCGCTGCACGCCCGCTTTCCGATGATCGCGGTCTGGGACGACCACGAGATCACCAACGATGCCTGGCGCGAAGGCGCCGAGAACCACACCACGGCCACCGAGGGCGATTACCAGCTGCGCAAGCAGAATGCCATCCGCGCCTATTTCAACTGGATGCCGCTGCGCGAGCAGTTCCCGCGCCAGACCGGCACGCTGCTGCCGGACGAGCGCGAGGTGATCTACCGCCGCATCCGGGTCGGTGACCTGATGGACCTGATCATGCTCGACACCCGCATCGTCGGTCGCGATCAGCAGGCCGCACTGCCGACCTTCGATGTCAGTCGCTTCGACCCCAACCGCTCGCTGCTCGGCGACACCCAGCGCACCTGGCTGCAGCTGCAGCTGCTGGAAGCGAAGAACCAGGGTGCGCAGTGGACCTTCCTGGGGCAGCAGGTGATGTTCGGGCAGCTCAACCTGCTCGAGCTGCCGCGTCTCGGTCTCGGTGACCTCAAGCTCGACAATCTGGTCGCGCTGAACATGGATCAGTGGGATGGCTATGCCGTGGAGCGCGACCGCGTGCGCGAGTTCGTGCGCTCCATCGGTCTGCAGAACCTGGTGGTGCTGACCGGGGACATCCACACCAGCTGGGCCATCGAACTCTACGAGAATCCCTTCCTGCTGCTGGGCGGCGTGCTCGGCAAGCCCTTCGGCGTCGAGTTCGTGGCGCCTTCGGTGACTTCGCCGGGCTTTCCGGATGGCGCCGCCGAGCTGGCCTCCACCCTGCTGCCGCTGGTCAATCCGCACATCCGCTACAGCGAGCTGAAGACCCACGGCTATGTGCTGGTGACGGTGACGCGGGAGAAGACGGTCGCCGAATGGCGCTACGCCACCAGCATCACCGACCCCGCGCAGATCGGCGTCGAGGACCTGGCCAAGCGTCGCACCTTCGAGGTCGCCGCCGGCAACAGCCGCCTGACCGATGTCACGCCGGGCGTCATTCCCTGCATCCCGGGGCTGCCCTGCATTCCCCTCCCGCCGCTTCCGGTGGGCTGAGCAACCGTCTTGTTAGTCAAGAGCTATGCATAGTCGAGTCCCACATCGAGCCATGCTTTGCGATGGCGTTGAGCATG
>NZ_PTQZ01000302.1 GCF_002943415.1 Amnimonas aquatica
TCTCGGCCATGGATGTCTGGGATGTCCGCCTGAAGGCCGGCGGCCGCGCGCGCTTCACCCTGCCGGCAGGCCGCAGCCTGGCCCTGGCCGTGCTCGACGGCACGGTGCTGGTCAACGGCGGCTCGGTCGCCGGGGAGCGCGTGGTGCGTGGCGCCAGCGTGGTGGTGTTCGGCCACGAGGGCAGCGACTTCTCGCTCGAGGCCTCCGCCGACGCCAAGCTGGTGGTGCTCAGCGGCGAACCCCTGGACGAGCCGATCGAAGGCTACGGGCCGTTCGTCATGAACACGCCACAGCAGATCCGCGAAGCTGTCGCCGACTTCAACAGCGGGCGTTTCGGCCACATGCCGGCCTGAGCCAGCGCAAGAGCAACACGGTGCCGGGAACACCCGGTGCCGCACACCCTGGCGGACCTGCAGGTCAGCCGATATCCGCAAGCAAGGAGAAACACCATGGGCAAGCCCTACGTCCGCCTGGACAAGAACGATGCCGCCGTCCTGCTGGTCGATCACCAGGCCGGCCTGCTGTCCCTGGTCCGCGACATCGACCCGGACAAGTTCAAGAACAACGTGCTCGCGCTCGGCGACCTCGCCGAGTACTTCAAGCTGCCGACCATCCTCACCACCAGCTTCGAGACCGGTCCCAACGGCCCGCTGGTGCCGGAACTCAAGGAACAGTTCCCGGACGCGCCCTACATCGCCCGCCCCGGCAACATCAACGCCTGGGACAATGAAGACTTCGTCAAGGCCGTGAAGGCCACCGGCAAGAAGCAGCTGATCATCGCCGGTGTCGTCACCGAGGTCTGCGTTGCCTTCCCGGCGCTGTCAGCCATTGAAGAAGGCTACGATGTCTTCGTGATCACCGACGCCTCCGGCACCTTCAACGAGATCACCCGCGACTCCGCCTGGCGCCGCATGGAAGCCGCCGGCGTGCAGCTGATGACCTGGTTCGGCGCCGCCTGCGAACTGCACCGCGACTGGCGCAACGACATCGAAGGCCTGGGCACGCTGTTCTCCAACCACATCCCGGACTACCGCAACCTGATCACCAGCTACAACACGCTGACTGCCGGCAAGTAAGGTCTGCACCCGCCCCCGCCACCCGCGCGCCGCAACGGCGCCCGACGGCGGGGCGCGGGTTTCTGCACCGGCGGAGGTGCCGGCTCGTTGCCAGGCATCCGCCCGCCTCCGTAAGCTTCGCACTCCCCCATTTTTCGCACGAGAACACCCATGGCAGCAGAAGGCGGCAGCAATCTGGTTCAGGTAGTGACGCTGCTCGGCGCCGCCGTGGTGTTCGTGCCGCTGTTCCGCCGCCTCGGCCTCGGCTCGGTGCTCGGCTACCTCACCGCCGGCCTGCTCATCGGCCCCTTCGGCATCGGCCTGTTCAGCGACGCCCAGGCCATCCTGCACCTGGCCGAGCTGGGCGTGATCATGTTCCTGTTCGTGATCGGCCTGGAGATGCAGCCCTCGCACCTGTGGAGCCTGCGCCGCCACATCTTCGGCCTCGGCGCGCTGCAGATCGGTCTCAGCAGCCTGGCGCTGACCGGCATCGGCCACTGGCTGCTC
>NZ_PTQZ01000303.1 GCF_002943415.1 Amnimonas aquatica
CAAGAAGAAAGGTGAAAACATGATGTCTGCCGCAACTCCTTCCTGGCCGCGCGCCGCGCGCCGGATGATCTTCGTTCTCTGCGCTTCGCTGGCCGCCGCCCATGCCCTGGCGGCACCGGCCGCGCCGGCGGCGCTGAAGAAGGTCCGCCTGTGCGTCTTCGACCCGCTCGGCACCAACGGGCCGGCCTTCGCCAATGCCCGCGAATACATGCTGGAGGCGAGGAAGTGGGGCATCGACGCCGAGCTGCGCGCCTATCCGGAGGAGCGCGTGGTGGCCGAGGACCTGAAGGCCGGCCAGTGCGATGGTGCCGCCATCACCACCCTGCGCGGCAAGCAGTTCAATCACTTTGTCGGCAGTCTCGACGCCGTCGGCGCTGTGCCCGACAACGCGCACCTGAGGATGGTGCTGGCCACGCTGGCCGATCCCAAGATGGCGCCGCTGATGACCAGCGGCAAGTTCGAGGTGGTCGGCATCGCGCCGCTGGGGGCGGCCTATGTCATGGTGCGCGACCGCGCCATCAACTCGGTGGAGACCGCGGCCGGCAGGAAGGTGGCGGTGCTGGAGTGGGACAAGTCGCAGACCAAGATGGTGCAGCAGATGGGCGCGCAGCCGGTGGCGTCGGACATCACCAATTTCGCGACCAAGTTCAACAACGGTCAGGTCGACATCATCGCGGCGCCGGCGGTGGCCTTCAAGCCGCTGGAGATCTACCGCGGCATGGGTGACAAGGGCGCGGTCTACCGCTTCCCGCTGGCCATGATCACCGCGGTGCTGATCATTCGGCCCGAGGCCTTCCCGCCGGGCATCGGCCAGAAGCTGCGCGAGTTCGTCAACAGCCAGCTCGACAAGGCCTTCGAGTACATCGCGCGCGAGGAGAGGAACATCGACGCGAAGTACTGGATGGACCTGACGCCGGCCGACAAGGCCCGCTACGTGACCATGATGCGCGAGGCGCGCATCGTCATGATGAAGGACGGCGACTACGACCCGCGAATGATGAAGCTGCTCAAGCGCGTGCGCTGCAAGATCAACGCCGGCAACGCCGAGTGCGCGCTCAACGACGAGTGAGCCGCGCTGCCGACCCGTGTGCCCGAAGGCCCGGCGGACATCCGCCGGGCCTTTTGCGTCAGGCTGCCGCCGGTTGCGCGCCGATGATCAGCGAGGTCATCGACAGCGAGCCCAGCACGTCGTCATTGAAGGTCCGTATCTCGTCGTCATCGGTCTGCAGCGCCAGCGCGTACAGCAGCGGCAGGTAGTGTTCCGGCGTGGGGATGGCCAGCTGCGCCTCCGCGCCCAGCGTCTCGTAGTGCTGCAGCGCGCCGTGGGCACCCTCGGCGATGAGCCGGTTGAAGCGCTGCTGGGCGTGCAGGGCCCAGGGTTCGGCCCGGTCCAGCGGCCAGCGCAGCAGGCGCAGGTTGTGCACCATGTCGCCGCTGGCCACGATCAGCACGCCTTCGTCGCGCAGCGGCGCCAGATGGCGGGCCAGTTGGTAGTGCCAGGGGCCGTCGCGGTGGCGTGCCAGGCTGAGCTGCACCACCGGGATGTCCGC
>NZ_PTQZ01000304.1 GCF_002943415.1 Amnimonas aquatica
GGTCACGCCCGCGAACGTGCCGGCGATCACGCGCACCGAGCCGGCGCCGCCGGGCAGCGCCACCTGCGGGATGTCGGCATCGCTCAGGCTCTGGTAGCGGGGCGGGTCCATCTTGTGCGCGGCCGGCAGGTTGACCCAGAGCTGGATCATCTCGAACGGGCCGCCGCTGCGCGTGAACGCCGCGCTGAACAGCTCGCGGTGCACCACGCCGGCGGCGGCGGTCATCCACTGCACGCCACCCGGCCCGACCACCCCGCCACCGCCGGCCGAATCGCGGTGCTCCAGCTCGCCGGCGAACACCAGCGTCACCGTCTCGAAGCCCCGGTGCGGATGATCGTTGACGCCGCCTTGGCGCGCGGACGGCAGCAGCCGGCCCGGACCGATGTGGTCGAGCAGCAGGAAGGGCGACACCGTGTTGCCGAGATCGTGGTAGGAGAACACCGACAGCACCGGCGAGAAGTCGCCGACCGCGAAGCGGGTGTCGTTGCGGTGGATGAACGCCAGGGTCCGGGGCTGCGCTGTCACTGTCACCTCGTTGTCGCCGGCACCGCCGGCATCGCTCACGGCCGCGTGAAGTCCCGCCGCGCCTGCTCGGCCTCGGCGCGCGTGACGCAGCCCTCGGCATGGTCGTTGACCAGCCCCATGGCCTGCATGAAGGCGTAGACCGTGGTCGGCCCGACGAACTTCCAGCCACGCTGCTTGAGCGCCTTCGACAACGCCACCGCCGCCGGCGTGGTCGACACCGTCTGCGGCTCCGGCGCGCTGCCGGCATCGGCCTCGTAGCGCCAGACGAACGCCGCCAGCGAACCCGCCTCGGCGACCAGCTCGCGGGCGCGGGCGGCATTGTTGATCACCGCCTCGATCTTGCCCCGGTGGCGGACGATGCCGGCATCCTGCAGCAGGCGCTCGACATCGGCCCCGGTGAAGGCGGCGATGCGCTCGATGTCGAAGTCGTGGAAGGCCGCGCGGAAGTTGTCGCGTTTGACCAGGATGGTCCGCCAGCTCAGTCCGGACTGGAAGCTCTCCAGGCAGAGCTTCTCGAACAGGCGGCGGTCATCCGCCACCGGAAAGCCCCACTCGCGGTCGTGGTAGGCCGGGAACTCGGGAGCCGCCGCGCACCAGCGGCAGCGTGGCCGGCCGTCGGGTCCGGGCAGGGTCATGGTCATGAAGCGCGCTCCTTGACGGCCGCCGCGCTGGCGTCCGGGCGTGATGCCGCGAGGGTAGCAGGCGCGTGGCGGAGCGACTACAGTGATCAGGACAGCGGACCGGTCACGGTGCCGCCCCTCCCGACAGGCCAGGCCCATGACCCGCGCACCCGCCCTGCCCGTGATCGACACCGACCGCTGCACCGGCTGCGGCCACTGCGTCGGCGCCTGCCCGCCGCACGTGCTGTGGCTGGAAACCGACCGCCCCAACGGCTGGGGCAGGAAACGCGCCGTGCTGCACGACGCCCCGGGCTGCACCGGCTGCGCGAAGTGCTACGCCGCCTGCCCCTTCGATGTCATCCGCATGGTGCGGGCAAGCGACGCCGCCCC
>NZ_PTQZ01000305.1 GCF_002943415.1 Amnimonas aquatica
AATGTCGTCCAGTCCGATGGCGGCGGCCGGCATGGACAGCACCAGCAGGGCAGCGGCCAGCAGCCCGCCGGTCAGGAACTCGCGGCCACGATAGCGAAGCGGCAGCGCGCGGGATGTCGCCACGGCACGGCGGACCGGCGCCACGGCACGGGAATGGTGATGGGGAACAGCGTCATGCATGCGGTTAGGACTCGCGTCACCTGAAATCAGGCGCTTCAGAGCAAGCCGCATGCCTGTTTTTATAAATGCTTATGAATCAGTTGGTTATATTGAAAAATCGGCAGCTGGAGAGCAATTCGGGCGGCGGGCGGCCGGAAAAGCCGGAAATGTGTCGCCACTGTGCGACAGCTTTGCGACAGAGTCATTCAAGGCACTGATAATTAAGGAAAACATATTGTCGCCAAAAAGCGACCATGGTGACCGCGGCATGAGCAAAAGCACGACAACATGCCCCTCGCGGCACCCTCAGCCTGCGGCGGCCTGCGCCGACTGCAGCTGTGCCAGCAACTCATCGCCACGCCAGTCGCGGCGACCGCCCTGCTCCGCCGCGTGCACCAGCGCCACCAGTCGGGCATTGACCGGCGCCGGCAGCTGCAGACGCTCGCC
This sequence comes from Amnimonas aquatica, assembly GCF_002943415.1. Lineage (GTDB taxonomy): Bacteria > Pseudomonadota > Gammaproteobacteria > Pseudomonadales > Moraxellaceae > Perlucidibaca > Perlucidibaca aquatica_A. The sequence continues at coordinate 607 of NZ_PTQZ01000305.1, forward strand.
GAGGCGCACCACCTCGCCGTTGATCCAGTCGATCTCGGTGGCGCGACCGGCCTCCAGGTCATCCCACATGGAGGAGCGCGCCAGCGGGTCGATAGCCAGCATGCGGTTGGCCAGGCGCCGGAACAGCAGGTCGGGCACCCGCATCAGGCGCGGGATCCAGTGCGGCGGCAGCGGCGTCAGCCGGGCCGGCTGGATGCGCGCGGCCGCCATCAGCGTCAACGCCTCCTCCTGCGCCAGCGCCAGGCAGCGGCGGTAATCGCGTTGCGACAGCTCGGCCTTGAGCGGCAGGCCGGAGAGCGCATTGACCGGGTTGTTGAGGTTGAGCAGCAGCTTGCCCCAGAGCACCGCCTCCATGTTGCCGCGCGGCATCACCGGCAGGCCGGCGCGGGCGAAGGCCGGCAGCCAGGCCGCGAGCCCGGGGTGGGCGGCCACGTCCAGCTCGCCTTCCGAGCCCTGGTGGAAATGCCCGTGGCCCTGATGCGCGACATTGAAAGGCACCATGCCGGCCAGCACCACCTGCTCCGGCAACTCGCGCGCCAGCACGGCGGCATTGCCGAGGCCGTTCTGGAAACTGATCACCAGCGTGCCCGGACGCAGCACCGCCGCCAGCTCGCGACCGGCCTGCGCGGTCGCCGCCGACTTCACAGTCACCAGCACCAGATCCGCCTCCGCCAGCGCCGCCGGAGAGGTGTCGTAACGTACCGCCGATGCTGCCAGCCGCAGGTCGGCGCCGCGATAGTCGCTGACCCGCAGACCGCTGTCCGCGAGTTCCCGGCGCAGGCGCTCGCGCCCGACCAGCAGCACCTCGCTGCCGGCCGCCGCCAGCCGTCCGCCCAGGTAGCAGCCGATGCTGCCCGCGCCATGAATGCCGATCAGCGCCATGTCCACCTCCGGTCCGTGTCACCCGCGCGTCACGCCGGATGACTGTT
>NZ_PTQZ01000306.1 GCF_002943415.1 Amnimonas aquatica
CAGGTCTACCACCGCACCTCGCCCAAGGCCGGTGTCATCTATCGTGTCGCGGAGGGGGCCGAGGTGTTTGCCAATGTCAGCGGCAGCTTCGAGCCGCCGAGCTTCTCGGAGGGCCCGGTGGCCGGCCAGCCGCTGGCGGCGCAGAAGGCGGTGACCTGGGAGGTCGGTACCCGTGGCGAACGCCGGCTGGGCAGTGCGGCGCTGAGCTGGGACCTGGCGTACTACCGTGCCCGCTTGCGTGACGAGCTGCTCGCCATCGAGGTCAATGGCGTGTCCACCACGCAGAGCGCGGACCAGACCCTGCACCAGGGTGTCGAGCTTGGGCTGCGTGCCGCGGCCGATCGCTGGCGCGTGATGGCGAGCTACCTCTACAACGACTTCCGTTTCCTGCGCTCGGGTGATGCGCTGATCGGCGATGGCGGCGATATCGCCGGCCTGCCGCGCCAGGTCTTCGCCGGCGAGGCTGCGCTGCGCCTGCCTGGCGGCATCTGGGCCGGTCCGACCGTGCGCGCGGCGTCGCGCAGCTGGGTCGATCACGCCAATACGCTGTCGGCGCCGGGCTACGCCATCTACGGCATCAAGATCAATCAGGCACTGGCGGGCGGCGTGGAGTGGTTCATCGAGGGCCGCAACCTGGCGGACAAGAGCTATGCCGCGACCACCGGCGTGATCCGCAATGCCGGCGGCGCCGACCAGGCCCAGTTCAATCCGGGCGAAGGCAGGGCAGTGTACGTCGGTGTCAGCAAGACATTCTGAGGATGGCGTGATGGCGGGCGATTTCCTCGCCGTTCGCGCCCGCCGGTGCTTGCCCTGACTTTTGCCAATCCGTAAACTACGCGCCTCCCGCAGCCGGCTCCCGGTTGCGGGGCACCCCTTGCACAGTCATGGCAAGGGGATCGGGAAGGGTCGTTAGCTCAGTCGGTAGAGCAGTTGGCTTTTAACCAATTGGTCGCGTGTTCGAGTCACGCACGACCCACCATTTCCCGCCCTGATGCGGTTCACGCCGCCATCACGCTGATCACCAGCGCATTCACCAGATCCACGAAGAATCCGCAGACCAGCGGCACCACGATGAACGCGCGGTGCGCGGCGCCATGCGTGCTGGTCACGGCCGTCATGTTGGCCACGGCGGTGGCGGTGGAGCCGAGCGCGATGCCGCCGAAGCCGGCGCAGGTCACCGCGGCCTCGTAGTCGCGGCCCATGCAGCGGAACACCACGAACACCGTGTAGAACACGGCGAGCAGGATCTGCAGCGTCAGCACCACCAGCACGAAACCGAGCACGCCCTGCAGCAGCCAGAGCTGCAGCCCCATGAGCGCCATGGTCAGGAACATGCCGAGGCAGATGTCCGAGATCAGCGCCAGTCCGCCCTTGAGGTCGTTCCAGCCCCAGCCGACCGCGGCGCCGCGGTTGCGCCGCGCCATGACCAGCAGCGGCATGGCGAGGTTGCGCAGCAGGATGCCGGCGAGCAGGCAGTTCACGAAGCCGGGCAGGTTGAGGCCGGTGAGTGCTAGCACCCGGCCGAGGCCGTCGCC
>NZ_PTQZ01000307.1 GCF_002943415.1 Amnimonas aquatica
CGTGGGCGCGTTCTCCCCCGCCAGCAGGGCCGCGAGCCTGGTCATGGTGTCGCTGATGACATGGTCCAGGATGTCGCGCTTGTTCTCGAAGTAGCGGTAGAACGTGCCGTGACCTATGCCCAGCCGACGCGCGATGTCGGCGATCGCGGTCTGGTGGTAGCCACGCTCGGAGAATTCGATGAAAGCGGCTTCGACGATATCGGCGCGCAGCTGCAGCCGGTTGCGTTCGGCACGCGACAGGGTGTGTTTTTCGCTCATGCCGCCATGGTAGCCGACCGCGCCGGAAATGACGATCACGGCAGAAATTGACATCACGTTCCGTAAATGACATTTTGTTCCGTAACTGGCCGGACAGTCACCCCGACCCGGCCCGCCATCACGGAGCAACAGGTCATGAACCCATCGTCATCAGAGCCGGCGCAGCCGCACGAGGCCGTGGCGCACCTGCACGAGGTCATCGTGCTCGGCGGCGGCTTCGCCGGTGTCGCCGCCGCGATCAAGCTGCGCGAGGCCGGCATCAGCGATTTCCTGCTGCTGGAGAAGGCCGGCGAGCTGGGCGGCGTCTGGCGCGAGAACACCTATCCCGGCTGCGCCTGCGACGTGCCCTCGGCGCTGTACTCCTATTCCTTCGCGCCCAACCCGGGCTGGAGCCGCGTCTTCGCCGGCCAGGCCGAGATCAAGCGCTACCTGCAGGACACCGCCGAACGCCACGGCGTCATGGCGCACGTGCGCCTGCACCACGAAGCGCTGGCCGCGCGCTGGTCGGACGCGGATGCCTGCTGGCACATCGACACGCCGCACGGCGGCTTCCGCGCGCGTTTCGTGATCATGGCCTGCGGCCCCATGCACGAGCCGGTGCTGCCGGATGTGCCCGGCCTCGACAGCTTCGCCGGCGAGGTCTTCCATTCATCGCGCTGGCGTCATGACATCGACCTCGCCGGCAAGCGCGTGGCGGTGATCGGCACCGGCGCCTCGGCCATCCAGTTCGTGCCCGAGATCCAGCCCCGGGTGGCATGGCTGACCGTGTTCCAGCGCACCCCGCACTGGGTGCTGCCGAAGATGGACCAGCACCTGCCGGCGCTGGTGCGGCGCCTGTTCGAGCGCCTGCCGCTGACCCAGCTGGCCATGCGCGGCACGGTCTACGGCATTTTCGAAACGCTCAACGGCGGCATGCGCAACGTGGCCGCCATGAAGCAGTTCCAGCGCCTGGCCCGGCTCAACATCCGCCTCGGCATCGGGGACGCGGCGCTGCGGCGCAAGGTCACGCCGGACTACGTGATCGGCTGCAAGCGCGTGCTGCAGTCCAGCGACTGGTATCCGGCGCTGGCGCAGCCGAACGTGGACGTGATCGCCAGCGGGCTGCGCGAAGTGCGCGGCAACACCCTGGTCGCCAGCGACGGCAGCACCTGCGAGGCCGACGTGATCATCCTCGGCACCGGCTTCGAGATCGCCGAGCCGCCGATCGCGAAACGCGTGTTCAACCGCGACGGCCGCAGCATGGCCGAAGTCTGGAACGGCAGCCCGGAGG
>NZ_PTQZ01000308.1 GCF_002943415.1 Amnimonas aquatica
ACGGCGAGCCCCCGCACGGGGCCGCCGGCACCATCCAGCCCGCGCACAGGCGCCCGGCCCTCGCCGGCCAGCAGGAACCCGCATGCCCGACTCAGCAGCCATCATCAATTCGGTCGCCTACGACCGCAGCGGCAAGCGCATCGCGCGGGTCGAGCCGGAGCAGGCGCGGGAGTTCCTGGCCGCCAACCCCGAGGCCTTCCTGTGGCTGGGCCTGCACGAGCCCGACGCCGACATGCTGGCGCTGCTGCAGAGCCAGTTCGACCTGCACGAACTCGCCATAGAAGATGCCCTCTGCGCGCACCAGCGGCCGAAGATCGAGGCCTACGGGGACACCCGCTTCATTGTCGTGCACACCGCGGAACGCGAAGGCAACCGTATCGTGTTCGGCGAGACGCATCTGTTCCTCGGCCCCAATTTCCTGATCACCATCCGCCACGGGCCGTCGCATACCTACGCCAGCATGCGCCAGCGTGTCGAGGCGCGGCCGAAGCAGCTCTCGCACGGGCCGAGCTACCCGCTGTACGCGGTGATCGACTTCATCGTCGACAACTACGTGCCCATCGTCGAGGACTTCAAGCAGACGCTGCAGCAGCTGGAGTCGGACATCTTCCTGCCGCAGTACAAGCGCGGCACCATCAAGCGCCTGTACCAGCTCAAGCGCGAGCTGATCACGCTGCGGCTGGCGTCGTCGCCGCTGCAGGACATCGCGCAGGAACTCAGCCACGGCATGGACAAGCTGGTGCACAAATCGACCCAGCCCTACTTCCGCGACATCGCCGACCACTGCACGCGCATCAACGAGGCCATCGACGCGCTCAACGAACTGCTGACCGCGGCGATCCAGGTCAACCTGTCGCTGGTGACGGTGAAGCAGAACGAGGTGGTGAAGAAGCTGGCCGGCTGGGCCGCGCTGCTGGCGCTGCCGACGCTGGTGACCAGCATCTACGGCATGAACTTCGTACACATGCCGGAGCTGCAGTGGCAATACGGCTACCCGCTGGTGCTGGGCCTGACCGCGCTGGCCTGCCTGCGCCTGCACAAGACGCTGAAGCGCGCGGGCTGGATGTAACAGCACCGGCATTTCCGGGCCGGCATCAGGCCCGGCGCGCGCCGTGGCATGCCGTTTTGTGAGACCATCGCGCCCTTCGTCTCATGCCTGCCCGGGTGCTCCATGGAAATCAAGGTCAACTATCTCGACAACCTGCGTCTCGAGGCCAAGTTCGACGACTTCACCGTCATTGCCGACCAGCCGATCCGCTACAAGGGCGATGGCTCCGCCCCCGGTCCGTTCGACTATTTCCTGGCCTCTTCGGCGCTGTGCGCGGCCTATTTCGTCAAGGTGTACTGCAACACCCGCAACATCTCCACGCACAACATCCGCCTGTCGCAGAACAACATCGTCGACCCGGAGAATCGCTACAAGCAGATCTTCCGCATCCAGGTCGAGCTGCCGGAAGACATCAGCGACAAGGACCGCCAGGGCATACTGCGCGCCATCGACCGCTGCACGGTGAAGAAGGTCGTGCA
>NZ_PTQZ01000309.1 GCF_002943415.1 Amnimonas aquatica
GCGCTGCATGTAGCGCTCGTCGCCGCCGACACCCTCGAGCAGGAACGGCAGCAGCGGCGTGCCGGTCTCGCCGGCGGCATCGCTGAAGGCCTTCTCGAAGGCACGCGTGTAGGCGCCGCCGTAGCTGGGCGGCAGCTTCATGCCCAGCAGCACGACGCGCGCGCCGGCCTTCTCCGCCAGACCGGCCATGGCCACCAGGTTCCTGCGCAGCAGGGCCGGCGGCTGACCGCGCAGACCGTCATTGCCGCCCAGCTCGATCACCACCACCGCCGGGGCGTGGCGCGCGAGCAGCGCCGGCAGCCGCGACAGGCCGCCGCTGCTGGTCTCGCCGCTGACGCTGCCGTTCACCACCCGCCAGCGGCCGGGCAGTTCGCGGTCGAGCCGTGCCTGCAGCAGACTCACCCAGCCCTGACGGATTTCCAGCCCGTAAGCCGCGCTGATACTATCGCCGTGAATGAGAATCACCGAGGTTTCGCCCGTGCGGGCGGCCGCCTGCCCGGATTGCGCGAATGCGGACACCGGCAGCCAGGCCACCAGCACGGCCAGCAGGACAGGCACGCCAGCGCGCCAGAAACAGAACCGGAAACGCATGACGATGACATCCTCCCCGTGGCTGATCGAGACCCGCCAGCTGCATCAGTCGGTAGCAACGCAGGACGGCGAGCTGGTCATACTGCATGACATCAGCCTGCGCATCAAACCACGCGAGTCGGTCGCCATCGTCGGCAGCTCGGGCTCGGGCAAGTCCANGAGGATGCCCGCGCGGCCCTGCGCCAGCGCCACATCGGTTTCGTGTTCCAGAACTTCCAGCTGCTGCCGCACCTGACCGCCGAGGAGAACGTGCGCCTGCCGCTGGAGCTGGCCGGCCGCCCCGCCGCTGCCGCGGCGCGCGACTGGCTCGCCCGCGTCGGCCTCGCCGGCCGCCTGCAGCACACGCCGCGCCAGCTCTCCGGCGGCGAACAGCAGCGCGTCGCCATCGCGCGCGCCTTCGCCGGCGCGCCGGCCATCCTGTTCGCCGACGAACCCACCGGCAACCTTGACCGCGCCACCGGCGCGCAGATCATCGACCTGCTGTTCCAGGCCAACCAGGACGCCGGCACCACCCTGATCCTGGTCACCCACGACGAGCACCTGGCGGCGCGCTGCCAGCACCGGCTGCGCCTGGAGGCCGGCCGCCTGGTCGAAGACAGCCACGCCGCCGCGGAGCAGCTCTGATGCCCCTGGCCTGGCGCCTGCTCTGGCGCGACCTGCGTCACGGCGAGCTCTGGCTGCTGCTGGCGGCGCTGATCCTGGCCGTGGCGGCGACCACCAGCCTGCGCTTCTTCAGCGCCAGCCTGGAGGATGGCCTGAAGCGCCAGGCCGCCAGCCTGATCGGCGCCGACCTGGTGCTGTCGAGCAGCCGTCCGCTGCGCGCCGAAAGCCTGGAGGAAGCCGCCCGCCTCGGTCTGGTGAGCACCACGGTGACCGAATTCTCCAGCATGCTGCAGCATGGCGATGACTTCCAGCTCGCCTCGGTGAAGGCCG
>NZ_PTQZ01000031.1 GCF_002943415.1 Amnimonas aquatica
CTGGGAGTCGATCAGCTATTCGCTGATCAACCACCTCGGCGAGTCCGGCGACATCATCCTCAGCGTCAGGCCCGAGGCCGGCGGCGCGCCCGTGGATCGCCGCATCAGCGTCAGCCGCTACCTCAGCAGCAGCGACAGCGATCCCTACCGCGAGCTCGGCTTCGTGCCCTGGACGCCGCCGCTGCCGCCGGTCATCGGCACGGTCCAGGATGGCAGCGCGGCCGACAAGGCCGGCCTGCAGGCGGGAGACCGCATCCTCGAAATCAACGGCCATGTCATCACGCACTGGGCCGAGGTCGTTGAGCAGATCATCGCGAATCCGGAGCGCGCCATGACCTGGCGTCTGCACCGCGAGGGCGAGGACATCATCATGACCGTGACCCCGGATCAGGAGCGTGACGGCCTGACCCGCTGGCGCGGCCGGCTGGGTGTCGGCGTGGCCGAAGCGGCGCTTGTCATCCCGGATGCCTACAAGCGCGATAATCGTCTCGGCGTGATCGACGCGCTGACATCCGCGGTCGAGAAGACCGGCCAGATCGTGGTGCTGTCGCTGGTGTCGCTGTGGAAAATGCTGATCGGCCTGGTCGGTGTGGACGCCTTGAGCGGCCCCATCACCATTGTTAAAGTCGCCGGCCAGAGTGCCAGTATCGGCTGGGAGGCCATGATCGGCTTCATGGCGCTGCTCAGCGTGAGTCTGGGCGTGCTGAACCTGCTGCCGATCCCGGTACTGGATGGTGGTCACTTGCTGTATTACGCAATCGAAGCCGTCCGGCGCCGGCCGCTGCCCGAGTCGGTGCAGCTGATGGGATTGCGGTTTGGCGTCGCTCTCATGGGCAGTGTCATGCTGCTGGCCATATTGAACGATATCCGTCGCCTGTTCTGAATCTGGAATGACCAAGTTGATGAAGCGAAACCGGCCGAACTGGCCCACCCTCCCGATGCTGCCCCTGGCCGTGGCGCTGGCCAGCGTCCAGGTCCATGCCGATACCTTCATCGTCAATGACATCCGGCTCGAAGGCCTGGGCCGTCTGTCGGCCGCCAGCGTCTACGCGCTGATCCCGTTCTCCAGCGGCGAGGCCATCACCGACGACCAGTCCTCTGACATCGTCCGCGCGCTGTTCGCCTCGGGCCAGTTCGAGGACGTGCAGGTGCTGCGCGACGGCAATGCGCTGATCGTGCGCCTGGTCGAGCGCCCGAGCATCGCTTCCATCACCCTCGAGGGCAACCAGTCGATCGGCAAGGAGGACCTGCTCAAGGGCCTGAAGTCGATCGGCCTCGGCGAGGGCGAAGTGTTCAAGCGTGCCGCCCTGGACCAGGTCAAGCTCGAGCTGCAGCGCCAGTACGCGTCGCAGGGCCGCTACGGCGCCACCGTGAACGCCACCGCGAAGCCGCTGCCGCGCAATCGCGTCGCGCTGTCCATCACCATCAAGGAAGGCGACACGGCGCGCATCAAGCGCATCAGCATCAACGGCAACCAGGTGTTCAAGGACGATGCCCTGCTCAAGCAGCTCCAGCTGCAGTCCAGCCACCTGCTGTCGTTCATCTACGGCGATGACAAGTACTCCCGCGAGAAGCTGAGCGCCGACCTCGAGACGCTGCGTTCCTACTACCTCGACCGCGGCTACCTGCGCTTCAATGTCGACTCCACGCAGGTCAGCCTGTCGCCGGAGAAGAACCAGGTCTACATCGACATCAACGTCAGCGAGGGTGAGCCCTACAAGATCACCGACGTGCGCCTGGCCGGCGAGTTCCCGGTGCCGGAAGCCGATCTGCGTCCGCTGCTGCTGGCCCAGCCCGGCCAGGTCTATTCGCAGAAGGTGGTGACGCTCACCAACGAGATCATCAGCCGCCGTCTCGGCCGCGAGGGCTACCTGCTGGCGGAAGTGCAGGGCGTGCCCGAGCTCGATGACGCCAGCAAGACCGCCAAGCTGGTGTTCTACGTCAATCCGAACCGCGTCATGTCGGTGCGCCGCATCAACTTCACCGGCAACCTGAAGACCGATGACCAGGTGCTGCGTCGCGAAATGCGCCAGTTCGAGGGGGCCCAGGCCTCCGGCGAGAAGATCGACCTGTCCAAGCTGCGTCTGCAGCGCCTCGGCTACTTCAGCGACGTGAAGAGCGAGAACGTGCGCGTGCCGGGCACCACCGACCAGGTCGACGTCAACGTCGCGGTCACCGAGCAGCCGTCCGGCTCCATCAGTGCCAGCCTGGGCTACTCGCAGAACGCCGGCGTGGTGTTCGGCGGCAACATCAGCCAGACCAACTTCCTCGGCACCGGCAACCGCGTCTCGCTGGGCCTGAACCGCTCCGACATCCGCGACTCCTACAACTTTTCCTACGTGAACCCGTACTTCACGCCGGACGGCATCAGCCGCGGCTACAACCTGTACCTGCGCCAGACCAAGTTCGACAACCTGAACATCAGCAACTACGCCACCGACTCCTTCGGCGGCAGCGTGAGCTTCAGCTACCCGATCGACGAGACCGAGACCATCAGCTTCTCGCTCGGCTACGACCAGACCGACGTCCAGCTCGGCACCACGCCGTCCAAGGTGGTCTGGGACTTCGAGGAAGCCAACGGCAGCGGCCTCAGCTCCTACATCGGCACCGCGTCCTGGCAGCGCAACACGCTCAACCGCGGCGTCTTCCCGACCGCCGGCGGCTCGCAGACCGTGGGTCTGGAAGTGGGTCTGCCGGGCAGCGATGTCGGTTTCTACAAGCTGACCTACTTCGGCCAGCGCTACATGCCGCTGCGCGGTCGCTGGGTCAGCCGTGCCTACGGCCGCCTCGGCTACGGCGGCGGCTACGGCGACAGCGACGTGCTGCCGTTCTACCGCAACTTCTTCGGCGGCGGCTTCGGCTCGGTGCGCGGCTATCGCGACAATGCCATGGGCCCGCGCAGCAGCCTGGTCGACAAGCTGACCGGCCTGCCGGTGACCGGCTACGACGACGAACCGATCGGCGGCAACGTGCAGATCGAAGGCGGTCTGGAAGTGATCTTCCCGACGCCCTTCGTCGACGACAACAACAAGGTCCGCACGCTGATGTTCCTCGATGCCGGCAACATCTTCGACACCGAGGTCGTCGGCGTCGGTGGCCAGACCTTCAAGCCCGACCTGGGTGATCTGCGCTATTCGGTCGGTATCGGCCTGTCCTGGATCACCCCGATCGGCCCGCTGACCTTCGCCATCGCCAAGCCGCTGAACGAGAAGGACGGCGACGATACCCAGGTCTTCCAGTTCTCCCTCGGCCAAGGATTCTGATGCATGAAAAATTTCCTGACTTCCTCCCTGCTGGCGCTGACCATGGCGGTCTCGCCGCTGGCCGCGCAGGCCGCCACCGGCGGCATGCGCATCGCCGTGGTCGATCGTGAAGAAGCGCTGCTCGCCACCAGCGCTGCCAAGGCCGCGCAGGACAAGCTCAACGCCGACATGAAGCCGGAGCGCGACAAGCTGGAGCAGCTGCGTCGCGAGATTAAGGCCATGGAGGAGAGCTACCAGAAGAACGCCGCGACCATGGGCGAGAAGCAGAAGGCCGAGCTGGAAGACAAGGCCCGCGCCAAGACCATGGAGTTCACGCAGCGTCTGCAGCAGGTCCAGCAGAAGACCCAGACCGCCCAGCAGGAACTGCTCAAGCGCCTGCTGCCGAGCATGGGCGGCATCATCGAGGAGCTGCGCAAGGCCGGCAACTACGACATCATTCTCGAGCGCAGCGCTGCCATCTACGTGGCGCCGGAGCACGACCTGACCAAGCGTGTGCTTGATCGTCTCAATGCCAAGTGAGCGGCATGTCGGACACTCCTGATGGCATGACGCTGGCCGAGCTCGCCGCCGAACTCGGCGCCGAGCTGCGCGGCGATCCCGGCCACCGCATCACCGGCCTGGCCACCCTGCAGGGGGCCGGGCCGGAGCACCTGGCCTTCCTCGCCAACCCGCGCTACCGCCCGCAGCTGCAGGAAACCCGTGCCGGTGCCGTGCTGCTGCGTCCGGAGGACGCTGCCGACTACGCCGGCCAGGCATTGCTGCTGGCCAATCCCTATCTGGCGTTCGCCCGTGTCTCGCACCGTTTCGACCGCACGCCCCGCCTGCCGGCCGGCGTGCATCCGTCGGCGGTGGTGGCGGCCTCCGCGCGCATCGACGCCTCGGCCTGCATCGGTCCGCAGGCGGTGATCGGCGAGGACGTGGTGATCGGTGCCGGCAGCATCATCGAGGCCGGTGCCATCCTGCACGATCGGGTGAGGGTGGGGGACGAGAGTCGTATTCGCAGCCGGGTCGTGATCTATCATGATTGCCAGGTCGGCAGCCGGGTGAACATCCACGCCGGTGCGGTGATCGGCGGCGACGGCTTCGGCTTCGCCAACGAACGCGGGCACTGGCGCAAGATCGCCCAGCTCGGTGCCGTGGTGATCCATGACGACGTCGATATCGGTGCCAACACCACCATCGACCGCGGTGCCCTCGAGGACACGGTGATACACACCGGCGTCATCATAGACAATCAGGTGCAGATCGCGCACAACGTGGTGATAGGCGCGCACACGGCGATTGCGGCATGCTGCGGCATTGCCGGCAGCACCCGCATCGGCGCGCATTGCATCCTGGCGGGCGGGGTCGGCGTGGTCGGGCATATCGAGATCTGCGATCGCGTGCAGCTGACCGGCATGACCATGGTCACCAAGTCGATCACCGAGCCCGGCTCCTATTCGTCGGGAACGGCTTTCGATACGAGCGACAACTGGAAGAAAATGGCCGTGCGTCTGCGTCGCCTCGATGATCTTGCCCAGCGGGTCCGCCGACTGGAAAAGTCGGCAGGGGACCAGGCGCCCTGAGTACACCGGCCGGCAGATCATGCCGGCCGTCTGGAGATTTTTTTATGATGGACATCCAGCAGGTCATGCAGTACCTGCCGCAGCGCTACCCGTTCCTCCTGGTCGACCGCGTCACCGAGATCGAGAGCGGCAAGCGCATCGTGGGCTACAAGAACCTCACCGCCAACGAGGAGTTCTTCCTGGGGCACTTCCCCGGCAAGCCCATCATGCCCGGCGTGCTGATGATCGAGGCCATGGCCCAGATCGCCGGCGTGCTCGGCTTCTACACCCACGGCAAGAGCCCCGAGTCCGGCCACCTCTATGTCTTCGCCGGCGCCGACAACATCCGCTTCAAGCGCCAGGTGATTCCTGGCGACAGGCTGGTGCTGGAGGCCGTGCCCACCGGCTCGCGCCGCCACATCTACAAGTTTTCCTGCCGTGCCCTGGTCGACGGCGAGCTGGCGGCCAGCGCCGACCTGCTGATCGCGGAGCAGAAAGTATGACTCGCATCCACGCCACTGCCATCGTCGATCCGCGCGCCGAGCTCGCGGATGATGTCGAGGTCGGTCCCTACAGCATCATCGGTCCTGATGTGACCATCGGTGCCGGCACCTGGATCGGCCCGCACGTGGTGATCAGCGGACCGACGGTGATCGGCCAGCGCAACCGCATCTTCCAGTTCGCTTCGCTGGGCACGGAGTGCCAGGACAAGAAGTACCGTGGCGAACCGACGCGGCTCGAGGTCGGCGACGACAACGTCATCCGCGAGTCGTGCACGCTGCACCGCGGCACGGTGCAGGATGTTGGCCTGACCAAGGTCGGCAGCCGCAACCTGCTCATGGTCAACACGCATCTGGCGCATGACGTGGTGGTCGGCAACGACAACATCATCGCCAACAACGCCGGCATCGCCGGGCACGTGAACATCGGCGACTTCGTGATCATCGGCGGCAACTCGGGCATCCACCAGTTCTGCCGCATCGGTTCCTACGCCATGCTCGGTGGCGGCACCACGCTGTTCAAGGATATCCCGGCCTTCGTCATGGCCAGCGGCAACCCGGCGGTGGCGCGCGGCATGAACTTCGAGGGCATGAAGCGCAAGGGCTGGTCGTCGGAGACGGTCAACACGCTGCGCAAGGCCTACAAGATCGTCTACCGCGACGGCCTGACGCTGGAAGCGGCCTATCCGCTGCTCGACGCGCTGGCCGCCGACGTGCCCGAGGTCAACATCTTCATCGACTCGCTGCGTGCCTCCACGCGCGGCATCGCGCGCTGAGCCCCGCGGCCATGCGCGCGACGGGTCCGGTCTTCGGCATCGTCGCCGGCGAGGTTTCCGGCGATACCCTGGGTGCCGGCCTGATCCGGGCGCTCAGGGCGCATTATCCGGATGCCCGCTTCGTCGGCATCGCCGGGCCGCAGATGCTGGCCGAGGGCGCCGAGACCCTGGTGCCCATGGAGCGCCTGTCGGTCATGGGGCTGGTCGAGGTGCTCGGCCGCCTGCGCGAGCTGTTCGCCATCCGCGACCGGCTCATCGACCAGTTGCTGGACCTGAAGATCGATGCCTACATCGGTATCGACGCGCCGGACTTCAACCTGCGCATCGCTGCCCGCCTGAAGGCGGCCGGCATTCCCGTCATCCACTATGTCAGCCCCTCGGTATGGGCCTGGCGCCAGGGGCGGGTGAAGGGCATACGTGCCAGCGTCGACCTCATGCTCTGCCTGCTGCCGTTCGAGAAAGCCTTCTATGACCAGCACGGCGTGCGCGCCGTGTTCGTGGGGCATCCGCTGGCTGACAGCCTGCCGCTGCAACCGGATGTGGCGGCGGCACGTGCCGCGCTGGCGGTGCCGGGCGATGCGACCTGCGTGGCGCTGCTTCCGGGCAGCCGCCGTGGCGAGGTGGCGGGTCTGCTGCCGTTGCTGCTGAATGCCGCCGAGCTGATCCGCCGCGAACGGCCGCAGGTGCGTTTCCTGGTGCCGGCGATCAATGCGGACCGCCGTGTCGAGATCGAGGCGCTGCTGGCGGCGCACGAAGCCGTGCAGCCGGCCGGTCGTGGCCGCCTGCCGGTGCAGCTGCACGATGACGCCCGTGGTGCCGGCGTCGGCCGCGAGGTCATGGCGGCAGCCGATGTCGTGCTGCTGGCGTCTGGCACGGCCACGCTGGAGGCCCTGCTGCTGAAGAGGCCGATGGTGGTGGCCTACCGCCTGCACTGGCTGACCTGGCTGATTGCCCGTCTGCTGGTGCGCATCCCCTTCGTCAGCCTGCCCAACCTGCTCGCCGGCCGTGCCGTGGTGCCGGAGCTGCTGCAGCACCAGGCCACGGCGGAGAACCTGGCGCGCGAGACCCTGGCCTGGCTGTCGCAGCCGGCGCGGCTGACGGAGACGCGCACGCTCTTCCTCGGCTTGCACGAGCAGTTGCGCCAGGATGCCAGCGCCACCGGCGCAGCGGCCATCCGCGACCTGCTGGCCGTGCTCGGATCCGGGCAGCCGCAGCCATCGCCGGATGCCGCTGTCGGCCCGGCGGATAGCGGCGCATGAAGCGGCCGCTGACGGCTGACCTGTTCGCTCCCGATCCCGCGGCTCTCCTGCTGGCTGGTGTCGACGAGGTCGGTCGCGGGCCGCTGGTCGGTGCCGTGGTCACGGCGGCGGTCATCCTGGACCCGGAGCGACCGATCGCCGGCCTCGCGGACTCCAAGAAGCTGAGCGAGCGCCGTCGCGAGCAACTGGCCGACGAGATTCGCGACAAGGCCCTGGCCTGGGCCCTGGGACGGGCCGAGCCGCACGAAATCGACCGGCTCAATATCCTGCACGCCACCATGCTGGCCATGCAGCGCGCCGTCGCCGCGCTGGCGGTGGTGCCGACCGAGGTGCTGATCGACGGCAACCGCTGCCCGCCGCTGCCCATGCCGGCGCAGGCCGTGGTCAAGGGCGATGCCCTGGTGCCGGCCATCAGCGCGGCCAGCATCCTCGCCAAGGTCGTGCGTGATGCCGAGATGAGCGCGCTGCACGAGCGCCATCCTGGCTACGGATTCGACAAACACAAGGGATATCCCACTGCGGCGCACCTGGAGGCCTTGCGGCGGCTCGGGCCTTTGCCGGAACATCGACGCTCCTTCGCGCCGGTGCGCGCGCTGATCGTTCCGGCCGGAGACCTGTCATGACCGCCTTCGTGCACCTGCGCGTGCGCTCCGAATTCTCCCTGGTCGACTCCATCGTCCGCATCGGTGACGCGGTCAAGTCCTGCGCGGCGCAGGGCATGCCGGCACTGGCCATCACCGACCTCAACAACCTCTACGGTCTGGTGAAGTTCTACAAGTCGGCGCAGGGCAAGGGCATCAAGCCGGTATTCGGCGCCGACCTCACCGTGCGCGAGGGCGAGTCCCTGACGCTGGTGACCGCACTGGTGATGAACCAGACCGGCTACCGCAACCTGATCGCGCTGATCTCGCGCGCCTTCGTGGAGAATCAGGAGCAGGGCCGGCCGGTGGTGAAGCGCGAATGGGTGGATGCGGGCCATGACGGCCTGATCTTCCTGCTCGGCCGCCACAGCGATGTCGGGCAGGCGCTGGCCGGCAGCGATCCGGCGCAGGCCGACCGCCTGCTGCAGCAATGGCTGGCGCGCTGCCCGCAGCGCGTGTACCTGGAGCTGGTGCGGACCAGCCGCGAGGGCGAGGAGGAACATCTGCACGCGGCCGTGGCGCTGGCCGGGCGCCTGCAGTGCCCGGTGGTGGCCACCAACGACGTGCGCTTCCTGACCCGCGACGACTTCGAGGCGCACGAAGTGCGCGTGTGCATCGCGCAGAGCTATGTGCTCGGCGATCCGCGGCGTCCGCGCGAGTACAGCGAGGAGCAGTACCTAAAGTCGCCGGCCGACATGGCCGAGCTGTTCTCCGACATTCCCGAGGCGCTGGCGAACACGGTCGAGATCGCACGTCGCTGCAGCCTCGGCCTGACGCTGGGCAAGAACTACCTGCCGGACTTCCCGGTGCCGCCCGGCCTGACCATGGCCGAGTATTTCTCGCAGCTCTCGCACGAGGGTCTGACGCAGCGCCTGGACAAGCTCTTCGACCGGGCCCGGCCGGACATGGCGGATATCGAGCGCGAGTACCGCGCGCGCCTGGAGTTCGAGCTCAACATCATCAACCAGATGGGCTTTCCAGGCTACTTCCTGATCGTCATGGACTTCATCCGCTGGGCCAAGAACAACGGCGTGCCGGTGGGGCCGGGTCGCGGTTCCGGCGCCGGCTCGCTGGTGGCTTACTCGCTGTTCATCACCGACCTGGATCCGATCAAGTACGACCTGCTGTTCGAGCGCTTCCTCAATCCCGAGCGCGTGTCCATGCCCGACTTCGACATCGACTTCTGCATGGAAGGGCGCGACCGCGTCATCGAGTACGTGGCCGGGCACTACGGCCGCGAAGCGGTGTCGCAGATCATCACCTTCGGCACCATGGCGGCGAAGGCCGTGGTGCGCGACGTGGCGCGCGTGCAGGGCAAGTCCTACGGCCTGGCCGACCGCATCTCCAAGATGATCCCGTTCACGCCCGGCATTTCCCTGCAGGAGGCGCGCGAGCAGGAGCCCATGCTCGAGGAGCTGCTCAGCGTCGCCGAGATGAGCGACCACGACGACGCCCTGGAAATCTGGGAGATGGCGCTCAAGCTCGAGGGCATCACCCGTGGTGTCGGCAAGCACGCCGGCGGCGTGCTGATCGCGCCCGGCAAGCTCACCGACTTCACCGCCGTGTTCTGCGACGACGAAGGCAAGTGGGTCAGCCAGTACGACAAGGATGACGTCGAGGCCGTGGGCCTGGTCAAGTTCGACTTCCTCGGCCTGCGCACGCTGACCATCATCGACTGGGCGCTGAAGGACATCAACGCCAAGCGCGCCGCCCTGGGCGAACCGCCGATCGACATCGAGCGCATCCCGCTCAATGACCCGCGTCCCTACCAGCTCATGTCCGAGGGCAAGACCACCGCCGTGTTCCAGCTCGAATCGCGCGGCATGAAGGAGCTGATCAAGAAGCTCAAGCCTTCGCGCTTCGAGGACGTGGTGGCACTGGTGGCGCTGTATCGCCCGGGTCCGCTGGAGTCGGGCATGGTCGACGACTTCATCAACCGCAAGCACGGCCGCGCCGACGTGGCCTATCCGCATCCCGAGCTGGAGCCGGTGCTGGAGAACACCTACGGTGTCATCCTCTACCAGGAGCAGGTGATGCAGATCGCCCAGGTGCTGGCCGGCTATTCGCTGGGTGGCGCCGACATGCTCCGCCGCGCCATGGGCAAGAAGAAGCCCGAGGAAATGGCCAAGGAGCGCGTCAAGTTCATGGAGGGTTCGGGCGAGCGCGGCGTCGACCCGGACCAGGCCGGCGGCATCTTCGACCTCATGGAGAAGTTCGCCGGCTACGGCTTCAACAAGTCGCACTCGGCCGCCTACGCGCTGGTGTCGTACCAGACCGCCTGGCTCAAGGTGCATTACCCGGCCGAGTTCATGGCGGCGGTGCTGTCGTCGGAAATGGCCAACACCGACAAGATCGTGACCCTCATCGAGGAGTGTCGCGCCATGGGCCTGAAGATCCGGCCGCCGTCGGTGAGCCGTTCCGACTTCCGCTTCCTGTCCGGCGATGCCGGCGAGGTCATCTATGGCCTCGGCGCCATCAAGGGCGTGGGCGAGGGCCCGGTGGAGTCGCTGCTGGTCTCCCGGCGTCAGGACGGCCCGTTCAGCGACCTGTTCGATTTCTGCCGCCGCGTCGACCTCAAGAAGCTCAACAAGCGCGCGCTGGAAGCGCTGATCCGCGCCGGCGCGCTGGACGAGCAGGGCGAGCACCGCGCCGTGCTCATGGCCAGCATCGAGGCCGCGGTGGCCGCCGCCGAGCAGCAGGCGCGCAATGCCGACATCGGCATGGTCGATCTGTTCGGCGACGTGCACGAGGCCGGCCCGGCAGGCGAGTGGGCCGAAGCGCTGCAGTGGACCGACGACGAGCGCCTGCAGGGCGAGAAGGAGACCCTGGGGCTCTACCTCACCGGTCACCCCATCGACCAGTACGAGGGCGAGCTCGGGCGCTTCGTGCATGCGCGCCTGGCCGACCTGCAGCCGACCCGGCGCGGCCAGAACACCACGGTGGCGGGCCTGCTGCTGGGGCATCGCATCGTCAAGGGCCAGCGCGGCAGCCGCGCCTTCATGACGCTGGATGACCGCACCGGCCGCGTCGAGGTCACCGTGTTCAGCGACCTGCTGGAGCAGGTGCGGCCGCTGCTGCAGGGCGAGGGCGTGCTGGTGGTCGAGGGCGAGGTGTCCATGGACGAGTACGCCGGTGCGCTCAAGGTGGTGGCCCGGCAGATCCTGCCGCTGGCGGCGGCGCGTACCCAGTACAGCAAGGGTCTGGAGCTGGTGCTGCCGGTCAGCATCGGCCTGCGCGGCCTGCACGAGCTCACCGAGTGGCTGCAGGCGCACCGCGCGGCACCGGACCAGCCGGGCGCGCCGCTGCGCTTCCGCGTCCGCCACCCGGCCGCGCAGGCGTTGCTGCAGGCGGCGCCGGGCTGGCGCCTGACCCTCAACGACGCGCTGCTGCGCGGTCTGCGTCAGCGCCTGGGCCAGGATGGCGTGACCGTGCTCTACTGATCCGGACGCCGCCGGGGACTTTCCGCCCCGCGCGGGGCCGGAGCGCCCTCCATGCAGACCGGCGGCTCCGCGCGGGTTCGCTGTCAGTGCCCGTGGCCGGACTCTTCGATGTCGTGCAGGCGGTTGCGTTCGATGGTGTGGCGCATCATGGCCTCGAAATCGAAGCCGTT